>DAOLWT010000092.1:0-8297 GCA_035421345.1 Bacteroidales bacterium | reverse complement strand
AATCCATCCGTTTTTGGTTACATCAACAAAATCGGTATAAAGAGGTAATCTAATATCCCAGTCGTATTCGCAAGGGACTATTTCTTTTCCTTTAGTAGTAATTAGTCCATGTTTATTATACCGTTTAACATGAACAACACCTTCGGGAAAAAAGGGGTATTTGGTTTTACTAAAAATTATTTGGTGATAAATACAGGGAATAATTTCTTTTCCTGTAGAATCTATATATCCGGATAAACTATCTTTTGTTACTTTAAGTAATCCGTTATAATAGGTGTAAGAAATAGTATTATAATCATTTTTGGTAATAACTTTCCCCGTTAAATCATATAGTTTTATGTTTTTATCTTTTTTTGCATAAAGGAAATCATTATAGGATTCAATTTCATCATAAATACAAGGAATTATTTCTTTTCCTTGCAAATTAATGTAACCATATTTATTTTGAATTCTAACTAATGCAATTTGGTTAACAAACAAATCAATTTGGTCATACTTATATGGAGCAATAATATTGTTTTTACTGTTTATAAGACCGATTTTCTTTTTATACAATACTTTTGCAATCCCATCATTATTAATATATGATTTTAATTCGGGGTTCCATTCAATCTCCTCATACATACACGGAACAACTTCTTTGCCGTATTCGTTAATTAGTCCGGCTTTCTTATTTCTGACCACTTTTGTATATCCATTTGTAAATAAATAATCGGCAAAAGTATAACAGGGTTTTACAACAACATTTCCGGTTATTTTATCTTTATATCCCCACAACCCGTCTTCATAAAAGGGAGTAAGTGATCTTGATTGAGAAAATGACGAAAAACAAAATCCTAATAAGAAAAAAACAAATATAATTTTAATAAAATCTCGATATTTTTTTTCTACGAATACGTTCACAATATATTTCTCTCTACGCACTATTAGTTCAACAATTAATCTAAAATAATTTTAAGCAAATGTATAGGAAATGCCGGTTTTTCTTTGTAGTAATATATTTCAAAAATGTTTAATTTATTTGCCTCTGCCCATCGTTTCAAATCATAAATTGGAATGACATATGCGTATTTTTGTCCTTGGTTCGATAATACTTTCACATATTTTTTCTGATTATCAATTACAACAACAAAATACATACAGCTATCACAAGAATTATTATCGGAATAATAAATATATAATGAATCGGTTACTAAAATATCGGAATTTTTAAAATGTAATGGACTTAATTGTGTTGCAGTATCTAAAGCACTTTTAACAAGAATTTTATTATAAAAAACTTTATAATTACTTTGAATAGTATCTCCTTTTACAAAGCAAATACTACTCATAAAAACGAGGGAAAAAAATAATACTTTTTTTGTTTTATACATACTATTGAATTTAGTAGTATTATTAAAACAAATATAATATAAATTATTGAGTTTTTAATCAATTTTTAATTTACTCAATTTAAAGCAATTACAATATATTAAAATTTATGTAATTTTTTAAATGTAAATATTTTCCACTTTAAAAGAAATATTATGCCAAATAGTCTATCTCTTTTAAAGAAGTAATTCGTCGTAAGTGATTTTACTGATAGAAATTGAAGTATAATTAAACTATTTTTATTTAAAGAACTATTTTCAAATATAAAAAACTAAAAGCCATGATAGAAAAAGAAAGAGCCATAAAAGTTATTAACAGTTTAATAGGTCATCCGTGTTCCTTTTTGGACACAAAATATTTAGAATCTCATCATAAAGTTGCCATTAAATACAAAGAACATGTTATAGAAATTATTGGCGACGATCATAAATTTATTAAATATTATGATGAAAAAATACCTATTAACACTTCGGAGTACAAGAGCATATATAATTTAGTTGCTCAAGAACTAGAAAAGCGCAAACAAAGAACACTTCAACGATTTAATGATTTAGAAAAATCATTAGACCCGAATATTTGTGAAGAGAGCAGATAAATAATTATTTTATTTGAAACTCGTTCTTTAAGACTTCTCTAAGTTTATTGGATTTAATATTCAATGTAAGTTCTCCGCCATCGGCAATAGAAATTTCTCCTCGTTGTTCGGAAATTACTATTGCAAAAGCGTCAGATTCCTCTGTAACACCAATTGCAGCACGATGCCGTAACCCAACATAAGGGGGGATATCTGTTTTATCGCTAGCAGGAAGAATACATCGAGCGGCTTGAATTCTATTTAAGTTAATAATTAAAGCACCATCGTGCAAAGGGCTATTTTTATAAAAAATACTCTCTATTAACTCTTTCGATATTTTTGCTTCTATAATTTCGCCACTATCAATGAGCGACTTTAATTCATTTTTTCGTGTAATAACAATTAAAGCGCCTGTTTTAGATAAAGCCATGGAGTCGCACGCTTTTATTATAGGTTCAATATCCAGCTTATCCTGATCGTTCATTTGCCATTTAATATTTAAAAAATTCTTAGAGCCTCTTTTAAGAAAATTAGGAGAACCTAACAACAATAAAAACTGACGAATTTCTTGTTGAAAAACGATAATTAACGCAATAACACCAACCGAAATAAACTGACCAAGTATTTCACTCAATAATTCCATTTCAAATGTTCTTACCAAAAACCAAATAAACAAAATAGCTACTAAACCTAAGAAAATGTTAACAGCTCCGGTTCCTTTTATTAAATTATAAAGCTGATATAATAGAAAAGCAACGAGGAGAATATCAATAATATCAATCCATCGAATGGTAATAAATAAGGGTATAAATAATGGTAACATGCGTTATTTTGAAAAGTTCAAAGTTACATAAAAATTTGAATTCCTATCTATTTTAATGCTGCAAATTACTTAATAATTGAATGCTCTCAACGGCTTCTTTAACATCATGAACTCTAATAATATTAGCCCCTTTCAGCATCGCAACAGTCTGAATTACGGTTGTTCCGTTTAATGCTTTATCGGGGTTTACCCCAAGCACTTTACAAATCATTGATTTTCTTGAAACACCTACTAATATGGGTAAATTAAATATCGAAAACATCGTTAGATTGTCGAGAAGTTCGAAGTTATGTTCTACCGTTTTCCCAAATCCAAAACCGGGATCTATAATTATATCTTGAATATCTAATTCACGCAATTGATTTATTTTATGATTAAAATATGTAATAATTTCGGAAACTACATTATCATAATGAGGGTTATTTTGCATGTTCTGAGGAGTTCCCTGAATATGCATTAAAATATACGGAATTTTAAGTTGAGCTACCGTTTTAAACATCTCTTTATCAAATGCTCCTCCCGAAATGTCATTTATTATGTTTACCCCATTATCTACTGCCATTTTGGCTATTTCCGAATAAAAAGTATCAATTGATAACAATGCATTTGGAAACTCTTTTCTAATTATTTTCAGATGCCCTTCTAATCTTTTCATTTCTTCTGTAACACTTACTTTTCCGGAATTTGGTTTGGTCGTAACAGCACCTATATCAATTATGTCGGCACCATCATTTAACATATTATTTACATGCGCAACAATATCTTTTGTATTTGTATACCTTCCACCATCATAAAAAGAATCGGGTGTTAAGTTTAGAATACCCATAACCAATGGTTTATTAAAAGATATTAATTTACCATTACATTGCATACTTTTCATTGAAGAAAAAAATGTATTTTTATGAATTAAATTCATAATTTTGTTTTTAAATTTTTTGCTAATTTATTAAAATTAAAATGAACAAAACATCCGAAGAATTTGAAGAAGTTATTAAAATATGTAAAGATATTTTTATAAAAAAAATGAAAGATTACGGTAGCGCCTGGAGGATTCTAAGAGCTCCGTCGTTAACCGATCAAATATTTATAAAAGCTCAACGTATTAGAAGTATAGAAGAAAAAGGAACACAAAAAATAAAAGAAGATATTCAATCTGAATATATTGGAATTGTAAATTATTGTGTAATTGCGCTTATTCAAATGGAATTAGGAATTTGTAACGATGCCGATAATATTGACATTCAGGCCGCATCTACATTATTCGATAAATATATTTACAAAGCGAAGTCGTTGATGGAAGATAAAAATCATGATTATGGAGAAGCTTGGCGCGATATGCGAATTGGATCGTTAACCGATATTATTCTGATGAAATTATTACGAACAAAACAGATTGAAGATAACGAAGGAAAAACATTTATTTCTGAAGGTGTAGATGCTAATTACTTTGATATGATTAATTATGCCATTTTTGCTTTAATTAAACTTACACATAAATAAATCCAGTTAAAAGATGAAATATATTAGAACTTTCAGCAGAATACTACTGGGGTTAACTTTTATGTTCTCCGGTTTTGTAAAAGGGGTTGACCCCCTGGGATCGGTTTATAAATTTAACGAATACTTTGACGTATTTCATTTAACCTGGCTAAGCCCTTTTGCCCTTTCGTTTGCAGTTATTCTTTGCGCCCTAGAATTCATTATTGGTTTCATGCTTTTTTTCGGTATAAAACCTAAATTTTCAACATGGGCTGTATTCCTGTTCATGGTGTTTTTTACCGGACTAACTCTTTATTCCTACGTTTATAACCCTGTTAGCGATTGCGGATGCTTTGGAGATGCAATTAAGTTAACCAATGGAGAAACATTTTTAAAAAATTTAATATTATTACTATTTGCTTCCATTTTAATTTCCAGCCTTAAAATTGCAAAACCATTTTTTTCTCCTAAAAATGAAATACGTTTTATAATATTAGGTGTCGGCATTATTCTAATTTCTTCTATTTATTCTATTCGCCATTTACCCATAATCGATTTTTTACCATGGAAAAAAGGAAATAAAATATCGGAACAAGTATTATCGACTCCGGAAATTTCGGAAATTATGTTGGTTTATAAAGATAAAAAAACGGGCGAATTATTCGAATATACCGCTAAAACACTCCCTTACCAAGATAGTGTTAAATGGAATAGCATTGAATTTGTTGAACAAAAAAAGAATATTACGACTCCTTATAAAGAAGCACCTATACATGACTTTGTTATAACAGATGTAGAAGGGGAAATATTAACCGAAAAAATATTAACCTATGAAGGATATCAATTTCTTTTAGTTGCATACGACCTGAACAAAACCAATCAAAAAGCATTTAATCATATAAATAATTTAGTAACCTCATGCGATTCGAATGCTATTCCTTTTGTAGGATTAACAGGTAGCGTACCAGAAACAATCGATGTGTTTCGACATGATGTTCAAGCCATGTTTCCATTTTATATGGTCGATGAAACTGCTCTTAAGTCGATGATTCGTGCTAACCCTGGTTTAATATTACTAAAAAATGGGGTCGTAATAGATAAATGGGCATGGAGAGATATTCCTTCGTATCAAGAACTCGAAAAAAAATATTTTTATCAAAAACAAGAATAAGTGCTGAACTTTATAATAAAACGACTGTTATACGGCATCTTAGTTATATTTGGCGTTACAACAGTTGTTTTTGTTTTATTTAATATATTACCGGGAGATCCTGCTCGAATGATGCTAGGACAAAGAGCGGATATTAATTCAATTGAAGCTATAAAAAAAGATTTAGGTTACGATAAACCTATATTTACACAGTATTTAAATTACATAAACGATTTATCGCCCATTTCTGTTCATAATACCCTAAACCCCGAAAGTTATTGGTATTTAAACCCGCAAAAGTATACGGCAAAAAAAATATTTCGCATTTCGTCGACCAAACATATTGTCGCCAAAATTCCGTATCTTAGAAGATCCTATCAAACAAAGAAAAAAGTAAGTGAAATTTTAACAGAGACCTTTCCAAATACGTTTATCCTTGCAACCGTATCTATTGGTTTTGCTATATTTATAGGGATTTTTATTGGTATCTTTTGTGCGCTCTTTAAAAATAGTCTGTTCGATAAATTTTCACTCCTCATTTCAGTAATCGGAATATCGCTACCTTCTTTTTTTGCAGCCATTATTATTGCCTGGCTTTTTGCATTTCTATTAGGAGAATATACCGGATTAAACATGTTTGGAAGTCTATACAGCATAAATGATTATACCGGCGAAGAATACCTGAATTTAAAAAACTTAATTTTACCTGCATTTACCTTAGGTATTCGGCCATTAGCTATTGTTGTAGAATTAACCAGAAATTCATTGCTAGAAGTTTTATCGCAAGATTATATTCGAACAGCTAAAGCGAAAGGATTACGCATGAAAAAAATAATTATGAAACATGCCTTAAAAAATAGTTTAAATCCATTAATCACTGCTATTTCCGGATGGTTTGCTTCTTTAATGGCAGGAGCTGTATTTATTGAATATGTGTTTAATTGGAAAGGAATCGGAATGATTATTGTTGAATCTCTTGAAAAATATGATTTTCCGGTAATTATGGGATCGGTTTTATTTGTTTCGCTTATCTTAGTTTTTATTAATATTTTTGTCGATATAATTTATGCTATAATAGACCCGAGAGTTAGAATTAATTAAATATTAAAATAATATGAGAAAAAAAATTGTTGCTGGTAACTGGAAAATGAATAAAACCTATCAAGAGGCCATTTCATTAATTAATGAAATTATAAACGCCACAGAAAAACTTGATATTAAAAGCGAAGAAAATAAATTAATCATTATAGCTCCTCCATTTCCGTATTTGCAAAAAGCGGTAGAAATGACAGCGAAAACGTTATCTATTAAAATTGCTGCCCAAAACTGTCATTCCGAAGAACAAGGTGCTTTTACCGGAGAAATTGCAGCCAACGCCCTTCAATCGCTTGGTGTAGCATATGTTATTATTGGGCATTCTGAAAGAAGAACCTATTTCAACGAGTCGAATGAATTTCTTGCTAAAAAAGTCAATGTTGCTTTACAAAACAAGTTAACACCAATTTTTTGTTGCGGCGAATTATTATTACACCGACAAGAAAACACCCATTTCGACATTATAAAAAAACAATTACACGAAAGTATTTTCCATTTATCGAAAGACGATTTTAGAAAAATAATTATTGCCTACGAACCCGTATGGGCTATTGGAACAGGAGTAACCGCCACTTCTGAACAAGCACAAGAAATGCATGCCTATATTCGCAATTTAATTAAAGATGCGTATTCGAACGAAATAGCTGATAACACACCTATACTTTATGGTGGTAGCTGCAACTCGAAAAATGCAAAAGAACTATTTGCCAATATAGATGTTGATGGCGGATTAATAGGAGGAGCATCTTTAAAATCGGAAGATTTTATAAATATTGTTAATTCTTATTAATATTTTAGTCACTTCCATTTTTTTAATTTAACTTTATAAAAAATAAATATTTTCTAATGGATTATATAGAATGTAATTTTTTAATTACTCCCCTCAATCCGGGCAACGAAATTCTGGCCGCAACACTTGCCGATGTTGGGTTTGAAAGCTTTACAGAAACAGAAAAAGGACTTATTGCCTATATCCCTGATACTAAATTTTCTAAAGATATTATTGAAAATTTAGACATCATGCGGAATAAAGAATTTACCATTCAATTTGATTACAAAAATATTCAAGATAAAAACTGGAACGAAGAGTGGGAGCGGAGTTATAATGCGGTTGTGATAGCTAAAAAATGCTGTATTAGAGCCCCATTTCATCCTAAAAATGAAAGTTGTAAAATAGATATTATTATTGAGCCCAAAATGTCGTTTGGAACAGCTCATCATGAAACAACTTCGCTCATGATTGAGCAAATATTAGCCTTAGAGTTAAAAGGGAAAAAAGTATTAGATATGGGCTGTGGAACCGGCGTTTTGGCTATTCTTGCAGCTAAATTAGGCTCCACCCAAATTACCGCTATCGATATTGACGAATGGGCATATAATAATAGTGTTGAAAATGTACAACGAAATGAAACCGGTTTTATAAACGTTATTTTAGGCGATATTGAACTTGTAAACAAAATGTACGATTGTATTTTTGCAAATATTAATAGAAACATACTTATTAAACACATTCCCGAATACGTTACTCATTTAAATAAATCAGGGATTTTGTTGATGAGTGGATTTTATAATGCGGATAAACCTGTAATTATTAACATAGCAGAAAGTAACGGCTTAAAATTAGTATCGGAAACAGAAAAAAATAATTGGGTTGTTCTTAAATTTAAGAAAACACATTAATAACCATGAATTATATAAAACATCTTTTATTTTCGATTGTTTTCCTATTATTTTGTGTTCAATTAAATGCACAAACATTTAAAAAATTCACAGAAGACCCTGCCATATTTATTACCGAACAAAAA
>DAOLWT010000091.1:0-8374 GCA_035421345.1 Bacteroidales bacterium | reverse complement strand
ATAAATGAACCATAACATATATGTCATCGGCATTACCATTGTATAATTTAAAATACCGTTGGACTATTTTAAATTTACAATTGGTATAATTTTTTAAGCAATTGCAATTTGCTTAGAAATTTTTGCTTCTTCTTTTTTAGGCAACTCTATATGCAATATCCCATTTTCATAAGAAGCCTTAATTTGTTCTGTTTCTACTATTTTAGGAAGTGTAAAGGAGCGAGAAAACGAGCCATACGTAAATTCTCTTCTAGTAAAATTCTTGTTTTCTTCCTTTTTTTCTTCTTCCATTTCCGATGAAATAGTTAGCACATTATTTTCTAAATTAATTTTAAAATCATCTTTTTTCATTCCGGGTACCGCCAATTGAATCTCAAAATTCTTTTCGGTTTCTTTAATATTGGCCGAGGGAACAAATCCTTCATTTTGGAAGGGAGCGTATAATTTTTCAAAATCATTAAAAAAATCGGCTAACATTGGCTGACGATTAAATTTAATTAAGTTCATAATTTTATCCTCCATATTTTTTGTTTAACATTATTTTTTGTTTTAACATTTTAACTTTTTCTTATCTCCTTTCAAAAAATAGACCAAGCCTATTTATTATCATTTTTATATATTTTTAACGCCATTTTGACATTTTTATATTATTATCTAGTGTCATTATGTCTTGTTAGAATATTAGATTTTACATAAATATCTATATTACTTTTGCTTAACACAAAAATGATTTTAAATAATAAGTATCTTAAAATTAAATGCTAAAAAAGAAAAAAGTAGTAAAAAAGGGGAAGGTTTGATAGGAAATTGATATTTTTTGTTTTTTATTAGAAATGAATCTTATGATAATCTTCATAATCGAAATTGAGTTGATTTTTTATATCAATAATTCGTTTTGCAATTACGGCAAAAACCTGCAATTTGTTTTTAATTAAATAATCCATGGCTTCTTTCCTTCCGGAACTAGCCTCCGCCAATATAATCAAAAAATCGAATTTATTATTTTTTAACCATGTCCATGCTTTTTGATCTCCATCTACCGCATTACTAAATGCGGCATATTCGGGAAATTTTCGCTTCACTAACCAATCAAAAGCTTCTTCGTTTCCTTTAATGGCACTAGTTAATGCAGATAGTTCGGGGTACCCGTTTTTAAAAAGCCAAGCATAAAAATTATCCTTCCCTTCAAGGGCTTCCGCAAATGCAACTAATATTTTTACCGGATAATGTGTCATTAATATATAATAAAAGCAATATAAAAAAACTCTTTTTAATAATATACTTCTGTTTCTATCCCTGCAGCTCTTACCTTTTGTGCAATTTCATCTAATTTTTGCTGACTTATTTTTTCTAATCCTATTACTGGTGTTTCTCTTGCTATTGGGTAAATCATTACCAGCTGGGGTTTTAATTCTTTAAGATAACTTACCCATTTGTTCACTTCTGCATCGGTTGTATTATCAACTTGTTCGCCATTTACAAGCCCTTTAAGAAATAATGTCTGAATAATTAGATTGTTTTTAAACTGTTTTAAATTATCTACCATTTTCTGTATAGTTACAGATGTAGTGGGTTGATTCAACTTTTTTAATGTATCATCAAACCCGGTATCTAATTTTAATATATTCAACTCTATTTTTTTTAAGGCTTCCATAACCGGCTTATTATGAAGCATAGTCGAATTAGAAAGAACAGCAATTTTACTTTTGGGTGAATATTTATTCCGTAACTCAATAGTAATATCAATAATTTCGGCAAAGTCAGGATGAAGGGTGGGTTCACCGTTTCCTGCAAAAGTAATTGTATCGGGTAACTGATTATTTTTTTGCATCTCCTTCAATTTATCATCTAGTTTTTCTTTAACTAGTTGAACCGTTGGAAATTTAACCTTCTCCGAATAATGTGTCGGATTTAATCCGCATTCGCAGTAAATACAGTTAAACGAACAATACTTATAGGTAGTAGGTAAAAGATTAATTCCGAGAGATACACCGAGTCTGCGACTAGAAACGGGACCAAAAACAATCTTATCAAATAAAAATGTCATGCTTATAATATTAAATCACTGCAAAATTAATACTTTTCTATGTATCCTTGTATTGTTTTGGAATTATAATATGAAGGTTTAATTATTTATTGCATTACTTTATGAAAAGAAACGTAATATTTATTTATTTTTGGAAATAGGAATTGAATAATGGAACCAAACTTAAATAGCATAAAAGCCCCTATAGAATCTTATTTAAATGAGTTTGATAAAAGATTCAAAAGCTCTATGAAAACGTCTGTTGCTTTACTTAATCTTATTACTCGATATATAACAAGCCGAAAAGGAAAACAAATTCGACCTATGTTTGTTTTTTTCTCAGCTCAACTTTGTGGTGGGATAACCGAAAAAACATATAGAGCCGCTACGCTTATTGAACTCTTACATACTGCAACGCTTGTGCACGATGATATTGTAGATGATTCGAATAAAAGAAGAGGTTTTTTTTCTGTTAATTCATTATGGAAAAATAAAATTGCAGTTTTAGTCGGCGACTTTCTTTTATCAAGGGGAATGCTCTCCGCTTTAGAAAACGATGATTTTGCTCTTTTAAAACTAGTATCGGGTTCAGTAAAAGAAATGAGCGAAGGAGAATTATTACAATTAGAAAAAGCACGCAACTTGGATATTGATGAGGATATTTATTTTGAAATTATCCGAAAAAAAACGGCGACTCTCATTGCGTCCTGTTGTGCATGTGGCGCTTTATCGACCGAAGCAAACGAAGAAACCATTCATAAAATGGGTCAATTTGGAGAAGCGGTAGGTATTGCATTCCAACTCAAAGACGATTTATTCGATTATGAAATGTACAATAAAACCGGCAAACCTTCAGGAATTGATTTAAAAGAACAAAAAATGACCTTGCCTCTCATTCACATGTTAAACAATATGTCGTTTATCGAAAAAAGAAAAGTTATATATACTATTAAGAATCATCATGAAAATAATGAAAAAGTAGCTGCTGTTATTGAAATGGTCAATAAAAGCCAAAGTATTGAATATGCCAAACAAAAAATGAATGATTATCTGCAAAAAGCACTAAATATTCTTTTTGAATTTCCTGAAAGCAATTCTCGTAATTCATTAGAAAGTCTTGTTAAATTTGTAATTGAAAGAAAAAATTAAATTAAAATCTATGAAAAAATATATTTTCGTTTTTCTATGTACTCTTTGTTATACTTCTACTTTTTCACAAGTAAAAAC
Source organism: Bacteroidales bacterium (assembly GCA_035421345.1). Classification (GTDB taxonomy): domain Bacteria; phylum Bacteroidota; class Bacteroidia; order Bacteroidales; family CG2-30-32-10; genus DAOLWT01. Next base: position 5,121 of record DAOLWT010000091.1, on the reverse strand, counting down.
GGAATACTGGAATAGTAAAAACCAAGTAAGCGGAAAAGAAAATAAAAAAAGCGAAGGCACTTTTAAAGATAGTTTGAAAGACGGGAAATGGACTTATTGGTATGAAAATGGGAATAAATTAAGTGAAGGAGAATATATCTTAAATAATAAAACCGGCCATTGGACTTATTGGTATTCCAATGGAAATAAATGGAGTGATTTATTTTACGAAAATGGAGTAGATACATCTTGGTATGAGAACGGGAAAAAAGAAAAACAAGGACTTATTAAAAACGGGAAAATGCAAGGAGAATGGATAACCTGGCATGAAAACGGAGAGATAAAAGAAAAAACGATTTATATAAATGGCTTAAAAGATGGAAAAAGTATTTCTTTTTATTCGGATAAACAAAAAGAATTTGAAGGTAGTTATGTTAATGATTCTTTGCACGGATATGCTTTCTGGTGGTATAGTAACGGGAACAAAGAAATGGAAGGCAAATCAATTAATGGATTACAAGATAGTATATGGGTATTTTATTATAAAAACGGTCAAAAAGGGAGTCAAGGTAGATTTTTAAAAGGCAAACTCGATAGTATTTGGACTTACTGGTACGAAACCGGAGAAAAATGGAAACAAGGTTTATTTGTTCAGGGAATAAAAGAAGGCGTGTGGACTACCTGGTATGAAAGTGGTATGAAAGAACATGAAGGTGCTTTTCTAAAAGGTAAAGAAACCGGAGAATGGATTAATTGGTACAAAAACGGACAAGAAAGAACCAAGGGAACATTTAAAGAAGGACTCATGGAAGGATTATGGACAGGCTGGTACGAAAACGGAGTAAAAAGATATGAAATTTATTATGCAAACAACATTCGAAACGGATCCGCAAAATATTGGTATGAAAATAGTAATTTAATGTATACCGGATTCTATAAGAACGACGAAATGCATGGAGCATGGACCCAGTGGTATGAAACAGGACTAACTCAAGAAGCCGGAAGCTACATTGATGGTAAGAAAAATGGGTCGTGGGTATTTTATGATGGATATGGTGTAATTGCAAAAGAACAACAGTTTGCCATTGGAAAACCAAACGGGAAATGGGCAACGTATTATGCAAATGGAAAAAAATCGGCCGAAGGGACTAATATTAATGGATATAAAGAAGGGAAATGGATTTATTGGAATGATAAAGGAGAAGTAATTTATAGTGTAAGCTATAAAAAAGGAGTAAAGAAAAGTGAATTTCCAAAACCAAAAACGACCGAAACCAAGAAAAAATAAAAATTATAAATAATATACGCTACAAGAAAAAATATTATTTAACGATTAGTTTCTGAATTAAGCTTTTATTTTTAGTACTTATTTTAACAAAATAAAATCCTTTGGAAATATTTGATAAATCCACTTTTTGGTCTAAAGTACTTATAATTCCAAGGTTTTTTGATAGGACAATACTTCCATTTATATCATAAATATGTAGGATTGTTTCTTCTGCTTTTTCGTGATTAATGGAAAAATTAAAATAGGAATTTGCCGGATTAGGATAAACACTAAATGAAATATTATCTGCTATATCATTCATAGAAGTATTTAATGGATATGTATTTCTGTAAGTTAACATTCCACAAGCAACTCTACAAATTTCAGTAGCATAATTAGAATTGGTATTTGATACAATATCGTTTGCTGAATGATAATATGGGCTATACGTATTTTCCATTAATTGTACTGCTTTATAACCACCCTGATTAAAAGAATAGCTATCACTACATGTAATATGTTCTAAATCTTCAAGAGGAGTAAGTGAACTATAATTATTGGTTATATATTTTGTAAGAGCGGTCACTTTTTCAGAACCCGTGTATTTCTCAATTTTCATGGTCCAATTGGAAGAACTTGTTTCATTCGAAATCATATCGAAATTAACCATCATTGCTATTTTTAGTCCGCTTGTTTTGGCATCATTTACATAATGTTTGCTTCCTAATAAGCCTACGTCTTCTGCTGCAAATTCCACAAATACAATTGTTGATTTTGGTTTAAATCCGCCTGCTTTATATGCTCGAGCTACTTCTAATACGCCCGCTGCTCCGGAAGCGTTATCATCGGCGCCGGGGGCTGTAACAGTTGCGTTTGAACTACTATTGGAATCATAATGTGCTCCTAATATATACATGCTATCAGGTGTCGTAGTTCCTTGTAATGTAGCAATTACATTGTATTGCCATGTAGAACTATAGGTAAATGAATCCAGATATGCATTTTGATATCCAAATGATTTAAATTTATTTAATAAATATACGGCAACTTGTCGGTGGTTTGATGCAGTCGCATAACGTGTTTTAAAATTAACTAAGTCTTGCGTATATGAATTTAAATTTACCGACTTCATTTCGGTTTTATATTTTATAATAGAATCGCCTACGGCAGTTGTATTATATAAAGCGATATTCTGCGAAATACCTAATTTTAAAAAGAAAATTAAAATTAAGGATAAAATGTATTTCTTTTTCATATCTTTTTTATTTTGAAATGTTTATACAAATATATACTATTTTACATATAAACTAATTTTTATATGTAAATAATTTGATTTTTAAAAAATAAAAGGGATTATCATTTTGCTTCTTTTAATATAACTTTTATAGTTATCGCCAAAATAAGCTATATTTTCTTTTTCTTCTTTGCGAATAGTAAAAAAGAAAAAAATAGTTGCATGAAATGAAAACATAAATAGGACAAAGTTCATGTTTTTGAAAAAGATTCCCCATGCTAGAAAAATCAATGAGCCGTAAAGCGGATGACGTATATATTTATATATTCCCGTTTCAACTAATTGAGTTGTTTTTTCAAAATGATACAATGTTTTATCTTCTCTTAATGAATCCATTTTTCCTTTAGTAAATAATGAATAAATACCCGAAAGAACAATGATGCCAGCATAAATCAAAAAAATCCAAGAAATAAGCTGATTTATGGAAAAAGGATTTACAAACCAATATCGGTAATTATTTATACCTATCCATGCTAAACATTCCCATCCGAGCAATCGATAAAATCCATGACTGCTAAATTTAAAAATAACACGTCGCGATAAAATTATAATTATAATACTAAGAATTATAAAAGCGGTGATTTCTGCTTGTGTTAATAGAGCGAACATATTGCTATCCTTTTTTTAATGTAAAGGCAAATGTAGTGCCTACCCCAATCTTACTTCTTACATTAATGGTTTGTCGATGTGCTTCAATAATATGTTTTACAATAGCCAGTCCTAATCCGGTACCTCCTTGTTCTCTAGACCTGCCTTTATCGGTACGATAGAATCGTTCGAATAATCGCGGAATATCTTGTTGCACAACTCCAATACCACTATCGGTAATTTCAATTAACATATTTTCATCCATATCGAAAAAACTAATTTTTGTTTTTCCATCGGAATTGCCATATTTTATAGAATTATCTATCAGATTTATTAAAACTTGTCGTATTTTTTCTTTATCGGCTTTCACCATAATTGGCTTTTCATAAACCTGATTGAATATAAGGTGTATATTTTTCTTTTGGGCATTTAGTTCTAAAAACTCGAAAACTTCTTTAACCAAGGAAATAATATCGAAAGTTTGCTTTTGAATGATTAACTCTCCTGATTCAAATTTAGAAATGGTTTCCAAATCCTGTACAATATGAATCATTCTGTCTATACTTTTTTCGGTTCTTAATAAATATTCTCTGTTTATATTCGGGTCTTCCAATCCCCCGTCGAGCAGCGTAAGTATATATCCTTGAATATTAAAAATAGGTGTTTTTAATTCATGCGATACATTTCCTAAAAACTCCCTTCGGTATGTTTCCATTTTTTTTAATTCTTCAATTTCATCTTTTTTATCTTTTGCCCAATTTATAACTTGTTGATTAACAGAAGATATGATATCTTTATTAAATTCATCTTGATTCTGGTCTTTGTTTTTTTGATTTTTAAGATTAAAAATGGTTTTATAAATAGGTTTAATTTTTTCGTAAATAAATTTTTCTAGAAAAAACTTAATAATAAAAAAAGAGGCAGAAAAAAGTGCCACGACCATTAATAATATGAAATATAGTCGGAAAGAATTAATAAAAAATAAATTAAATAAAATAAACAGAATGATAAATAATCCGGTTATTATTAAAGAGATAATAAAAGCAATATTTCCGGTTTTATTGGTATTCATATCTATTTAGATTCAAATTTATATCCTATTCCTTTTATTGTTTTAATATGATCCATATCTAATTTTTCACGAATTTTCCTTACATGCACATCAATCGTTCGGTCGCCTACAATTACATTACCCCAAATGGATGCATATATTTCTTCTCTAGTAAATACTTTGTTGGGTTTAGAAGCAAGTAGCCATAATAGTTCGAATTCCTTTTTAGGCAGAATTATTTTTTCATTATTTTTCGTAACCATATATTGATCGCGATTAATGGTAATTTCATCCAGAACAATTTGTGTATTTTTTTCTTCCGGAACAATAAATCTTCTTAATATTGCTTTTACTCGACTTATAAATACACGCGGTTTTATTGGCTTTGCAATATAATCATCGGCTCCTGCATCAAAACCGGCTATTTGAGAATAATCTTCGGCACGTGCTGTTAAAAAGATAATAATCGATTTATTTAAAGATGGTATTTGTTTCATTTCACGACAAGTCTCTATCCCATCCATTTCAGGCATCATCACATCTAGTATGATTAAATGGGGTTTTACATTTAATGCCGTTTGTATCGCTTCTTTTCCGTTAGATGCTTTATATATTGTATATCCTTCTTTAGTTAGATTATAACCTAGAAATTCCAAAATATCGGGTTCATCATCAACCAGAAGAATTCTAAACTCTTTATTTTCCATGAAAAAAACTTTATGTATGCAAATATAAAATTTATATAATATGCTTTAATTTAAAATCTTTATTTATTATCATTTTATACCAATTGCCAGTATTTCATTAATTAGAAATAAATATCTAACTTAACAGAGCAGTAATGCCGAAAAATTAATTTTCTAAAAAAAATATGCAAAAATACGGTATTCTAATCAATGAATTATCCGCGAGTTAGGAATGAGTTAGATTGATTGTAAATTT
>DAOLWT010000090.1:0-8392 GCA_035421345.1 Bacteroidales bacterium | reverse complement strand
TCCCTCGTTTAATTTAAATACATGTTCAAAAAAGCGGGTATTATAATTATGATTACTATTACTAAATGCCAAACGTGATGTTGTTAAAAGGGCAATACCCCCTCCGGATTTATTTAAAAGAACGTATTCACCTGCAGAAGTTCTTGAAGGGTCATCATATCTGCTGAATTCGCAAGTTGCAGTTAAAAATAACGGCATATTCTTTATATTAGTCCAGCTTTGAATATCGGAAACCTGTAATATTCTTTCTAATGCCCAACCAACTTCTCCACCATGCCCGATATAATTAATAATTAAAGCTCCTTTACCGACTCTTTTGTTAATGGCATCATTTACCTGAGGATAACGTTGTCCTCCGGATCCGGTTTCTTGTAAATATGAATCAATATATATTTTATCAATATTAATTAGATTAAAACTGGTGTCTACTTCATTGGCTATACTTTCGGATGAAGAAAAAAAGATATTTCCATCTTCATCGTCGGCAATAAAACAAACGGTATTTCTCCAATCGCCCGAAGGAGTTGAGGTGTAATTAACAGAACTATTATTTATAGCTAATGGATTATTTTTTTCAAGATAGGTTCTTACTTTTTGCACCATTGTGTTTGCTTCTGTTGTTGTTGTTACTGGGAAACGTCCTATTCCTATATCCAATAACGAACTTACATAAGCTCCTTCGGTATTATCTAAAAATCCGAAAAAATCGTCGGAACACCAAGATACAGATTGTCCTAATCCATCATACGATTGAAAGGTAGGTACAAAATTCGTATTTTTTGATATTCTATCTTTATAATCGTACGAGGCATCTCCAAAAAGCAATAAATACTTAGGCATTTCATCTGCTTGTTGTGCTCTGTCGTAAAACATTTTTATAAAATCGCGAATGGCGGAAACATCTTGCATTCCAGAAGAAAATTCGTTATATATCTGATTTGGCGTTACAATAACCGATGAAAGATTGTCATGTGTTGAATGAATATTCGCTATTTCATTCGCCTGACTCACAAAATCGGGATGAGTAATAATAATAAAATCGCTTAATGGAAGTCCGTGAAGATTCTGATTAGCTATCAATCCTATAAGGTTAGGAGAATAATACGTTTGCCCTGTAAAAGCGACAAACGTTTTTAATGTATCTGTTGCGGCGCTAAAAACCCCATTATTGCCAGCGGTTAAATAGAGTTGTTCTTTTATTTGATGGGGATCTGTGATGTCCCAAATTTTTGAAGTAGATGAAAAATTAGTAATTGTATATTCCGAGATGTTCCCTATTCCTACGGTTTCATAATTTCTAAAAATAAGTTGAGGTTCGCTTAATGCTAGATTTCTGACAGCATTAAGTTCAATAAAATTTAACCAACCTATCGCATTTGTGGTGTTTTTAGTAATTGTAATCGTTATGGGAGACCCCGAAGGATAAAACGAAAGACTATCAATACTACTATTGGCGTATACATTGGTACTAGAAGAAGCATTGATCATAGAATAAAACGTATTTCCGTCTGCATTAATTTTGTAAGAGCTTGGAGCGCCATAACGGCTGGCTATATCAGTTCTTAAGAATACCTTTGAGTTTATATCTATAGAAGGAAAAGAGAATTGAAATGTATAGGCCGTTTGAATGTCGAAGAGCTCTCCATACCATTCTTTCCCCGATATAATAAGGTTAAAAGAATCTTTTTCATGACATAAATAATCATTAAATTTAGAAACAAATTTATTTGCCGGTGCAGAAACGGATGCTTGTTGCGTAATTCTTTTGCCCGGTCCGAGGTCGGCACAAATAAAGTAATAGGTGTAGTTAGAATAGTAGTTTGTTTGATGAAATGATTTTTTCTGCGATGGGTTATAATTCCATTGTTTAGGAGATTCTCCATAAAACAAAATATAGTCATCACTATTAAATTTGTTATCTAACTCTCCGCTAACAAAAATGGCATTTTCAATAAGGTCGTCATGACGGGGAATAAAATTATTTTCGGGAAGAATTCCCCCTCCATTCCCATAAATTCGAATGTTTTTTGGATTTATGGAAGAAACATCCATTCCTAATTTTGTTAAATCTTCGTATGTTAATTTGAAAATTCCGTTTTGGGAAACCCCTATTTTATACCATTTTCCAGTAGCTAATACAGAATTTGCAGCATATATACGTGTATTTCTTTCAGTAGAAAGCAAGGAGGTTTTTTTTAAATTAATTTGAAAAGAAATAAGCTTTTCGTATTTCCCGGAAAATGGATTCTTTCTAATAGGGAGAATAGAAACGCCTAAAACAGGTTCCTTTTTTTCATATAATATTTCCGAAACAACTTGAAATTCTTCTGTAAGATAACTTCCTTCAATCACTTTTTCTTCTTCTAATGTGCATTCTATAAAATTTTCATTCAATATAGATGCAGTATAAGAATAAGGTTCACTTAAATTTATTCTATATAAATAATAGGGGAGGTTATTTTTATAAATGGCGTTGTTAAAACTAATAAACGAAATAGAATCAACATCATTCACCTTAAGTTGAGAAACACCGGTCCATGTAATAGTATGTTTTTTTTCTGCTTCCTTTTCAAAAGACTGACTTATGCCTTTAAAAGGAGAACAAAGAAAAAGAAACAAGATGAAAAATAGGTTAATTTTTAAATACATATAAAAAGCTTAAAACATAATTTTAATAATCTATATATAAACGTAATTTAATTAATTTTATTGTTGTAAATAGTATGTGATTTTAACAGAAATTAAATAAAACGATTACAAAATAATACAAAAAAAAGAATCATTCCATTTTTTTAAGAAAAAATAAAAAATCAGATACGTAAAAACACGTAGAAAATTTTATTTTTATTAATGGTTTTTACTTAAAAACGTCCGTATAAATACGTAAAAACATAAAATATAAAAATCATGTTCGATTTAAAATTTTTTAAAAAAGTTAATTATACAATATAAAGGATTTCAATAATATATGAATTTTAGTTCGTTTTTTTTTCAATCAGTTTTTTTTTAATTAAAAAAAAGTTATAAAAAGCCCTAAAGTTTTATTAATTTTACATCTTATTGCAGGAAAAAAATGTTTTATTGAATTCAAACAATAAAATTGAAGTAAATAAAGTTTTATTATTGAATAATTTTAAAAAGGGATGTAACTTTTTAAAAAATAAGAAGTATAAAATTAATATTAAGGCGGCAATCATTATTTATTATTTAATATATTTACTGATTTCTTAAAAAAACATACATTATATATAAAAAAATATATGTAATATTGTAAAATCTAAAAAAACATTTATTTGAAGAAGTTTTTTATGATTCATATTATTAAAAAAATATTTCTGCCTTTCATTATATTTTTGTTTGCAGAAACAACGGTATATTCACAAGACCCGCATTTTACTCAGTTTTATGCAAACCCGCTGTATTTAAACCCAGCTTTTGCCGGAACCAGTATATGCCCACGAATAATCATGAATTATCGAAATCAATGGCCGGCCATTCCAGGTGATTTTGTTACCTATAGCCTTTCATTCGATCAGCATATTGAAGGAATAGCAGGAGGTGTTGGTTTAGTGCTTACTTCCGACAGAGCCGGAGAGGGAACTGTTAAAACCAATATGGTAAGTGGTATTTATTCTTATCGATTAGAAGTTAATCGTTTCTTTTCTATTAAAGCTGGATTTCAAGCGTCTTATTTTCAAAAAGCAATAGATTGGAGTAAACTCACATTCGGCGATCAAATAGATCCACGATATGGTTTTATAAAATTTACACAAGAAACAAAACCTGCCGACATGACTAAAGGCGTGGTTGATTTTAGTGCCGGAATTTTAGGATATAGCGAAAGTATTTATGCCGGTTTAGCGGTACATCATTTAACACAGCCGGATCAAGGTTTTTTTGGAATGAGTAAATTGCCTTTTAAAATAACTGCACATGGGGGAGCTGTAATAGATTTAGAACAAGGTCGTCGCAGAAGACGTATTGATGATCCTACTATTTCTCCTAATATTTTATTTATGAAACAAGGCGATTTTTCAGAATTAAATTTCGGAATGTATTACAATAAGTATCCTTTGGTGGGTGGCGTATGGTATCGACATGGAGTAATTGGAAATCATAATTCAGATGCGTTTATTGCCATGCTTGGATTTCAAACATCTGTTATTAAAATGGGTTACAGCTATGATTTTACAGTTTCTAAGCTTACGAATGAGTCGGGTGGTTCTCATGAAATTTCATTTGCAATACAATTTGATTGTCGCCCAAAAAAGAAACGTATCAGGGCAATAAATTGTCCGTCTTTTTAGTTATTAAACATAAAGAAAAATATATTCATTATGGTCACAAAGAATAAAATTTTTTCAAAATTATTTTTTATAGCAGTCATCCTACTATTTGCTGCATGTAAAAAAGAACAGTCATCTTCTACCGGATGGGAATATAATCAACCCAAAAATGGGGGGTTTGAAGTTGTTCCTTATTTCGAACAAGAAACAGGTCCCGGATTAATTTTTGTAGAAGGGGGTACCTTTGCTATGGGAAGAACAGAACAAGATGTACTTTACGATTGGAATAATATTCCTCGAAGAGTAACCGTTTCTTCTTTTTACATGGATGAAACCGAAGTCAGAAACCTCGATTGGCTAGAATATCTTTATTGGCTGAATCGCGTTTTTGGAGTCGATTACCCAGAGGTATGCAAAAAAGCATTACCCGATACGCTTGTTTGGAGAGACCGATTAGCTTATAACGAACCTTTAGTTGAACTTTATCTTCGCCATCCTGCATATAGAGATTATCCGGTGGTAGGCGTTTCTTGGCTTCAAGCAAGTGATTATTGCGCATGGAGAACCGATAGAGTAAACGAATATATTTTAATTCGAGAAGGCATATTAAAAATGGACCCCAGCCAATCGAACGAAGAAAATTTTAATACCGAAGCTTATTTAGTAGGGCAATACGAAGGTTTGGTTAAAAACGATTTAATCGATTTAAATCCAAACGGACAAGGTACTAGAAAAGTTAGAATGGAAGATGGTATTCTATTACCTAAATACAGACTCCCAACCGAAGCGGAATGGGAATTTGCTTCTTTAGGTCTTATTGGAAATACCATATATGAACGTGTTGTTGAAAGAAGATTATATCCTTGGAATGGTCATATTTTACGTACCGATATGGATCGTAATTTAGGCGAATTTGTAGTTAACTTTAAAAGAGGTAGAGGTGATAATATGGGCGTTGCCGGAAACTTAAACGATGCCGCTGATATTCCTACCCGTGTTTTTGCATACTGGCCGAACGATTACGGTTTGTATAATATGGCCGGTAATGTTGCCGAATGGGTAATGGATGTTTACAGACCTTTATCTCCAGAAGACGTTTCCGATTTTAATCCTTATAGAGGAAATGTTTTTAAAACAAAAGTTACTGATGATGAGGGTAATATTGCTGAAAAAGATAGTCTTGGAAAAATTATGTGGAGAGATGTTACTGTTCAAGAAGCTGCTACAAGATCAAATTATAAAGTAGCCGATAATATCAATTATTTAGATGGTGATTTTGCTTCTACTGTTACAAACGATTGGATGGCGCTTCCTGAAGATAGTTCAAGTACCTCCAAATTTATGTACGAATTTGGAAAGACATCCTTAGTAGATGATAAAGCGCGCGTTTATAAAGGGGGTTCTTGGAACGACAGAGCATATTATTTAGTGGCAGGAACTAGAAGATTCCTAGATGAAGAACATAGTACGAATTTCATCGGTTTTAGATGTGCTATGACTAGAGTAGGTAGCTCAATCGCAGGAAATTAATAATGAAAACATTTTTTTTAACCCCATTTACTATGGTAAGTGGGGTTTTTATTTTAACCGTATGCAAAAATCAATTGATCAAATTTATTCTGTTTTTTTAAAACACCCTGATATTTGTACCGATACGCGACAAATTAAAAAAGGAGCTATTTTTTTTGCATTGAAAGGAGAATCATTTAATGCCAATCAATTTGCAGAACAAGCGCTTTTAAATGGCTGTTCTTATGCTGTAATAGATGAGAAAGAATATGATAAAGGGGAAGCATATATCTTAGTTGAAAATGTGTTGCAAACATTACAACAATTAGCCCATTTTCATAGAGAAAAACAAAATATTCCTTTTATAGGTATTACAGGAACTAACGGGAAAACAACTACCAAGGAGTTATTAAATGCAGTGCTCTCTCAAAAATATAATACATTAGCTACCAAAGGGAATTTAAATAATCATATTGGCGTTCCTTTAACTTTATTATCAATTACTACGGAAACAGAATTAGCAATTGTGGAAATGGGAGCCAACCACCCGGGAGAAATAAAATTTTTATCGGCTATAGCATTCCCCGATTTTGGACTGATTACTAATATAGGAAAGGCTCATTTAGAAGGTTTTGGAAATATACAAGGGGTCATTAATACCAAAAAAGAATTATTCGACTTTATTCAAAATAAAAATGGAAAACTGTTTGTGAATGCCGATAATCCCTTATTGATGGATATCTCCAAGGGTATTGAAAGAATTACATACGGAAAAACCGCGCAAGCCGCATGTTTAGGAGAAATTGTAAATAGTGATTCTTTCCTGCAGCTTAAGTGGTTTTCACGGAAAATGAATAAATGGTTCCATATTCAAACAAAACTTTTTGGTTCATATAACTTTGAAAATGTGATGGCTGCCATTTGTGTAGGCGAATTTTTTGAGGTAGAACCGGAAAAAATGATACAGGCCATATCCTCTTATACTCCGTCTAATCATCGTTCGCAATTTAAGGAATCGGTTAATAATAAAATACTAATCGATGCGTATAATGCAAATCCTACCAGCATGGATGCGTGTATTCGGAATTTTATGCAATCCGAATTTCCAAATAAAATAGCTATCATCGGTGATATGCTCGAATTAGGAGATGATTCTTTGAACGAGCATATTAAAATTATAGAATTGCTAAAATCATCCGGCTTTGAAAAAATAATTTTGGTAGGACCTATTTTTTATGATATCCCCAAACCATCTAATTTTATTTGTTTTCATCAGGTAGATGAAACAGCGATGTATATTAAAAAAAATAATTTTTCAGGGTACCATATTTTACTTAAAGGTTCTCACGGAATTCATCTGGAAAAATTAATCGATATTCTTTAAGTATGCACGAATATAACGTAATAGGTTTAATGTCGGGTACTTCGCTTGATGGCGTTGATTTGGCGTATTGTCATTTTTCTGAAAACAATAATACATGGGCATTTCAGATTCATGCTGCTGAAACAATTCCCTACAACGATTTTTGGAAAGAAACATTACCAAAAGTAGCCAACTTTAATGCACAAGATTTTTTTAAAACACATGTTAAATACGGTCATTATTTAGGGAAATTGGTAAGCGATTTTATGCTGAAAAACCAACTCAGTCCCGATTTTATTGCTTCTCACGGACATACTATTTTTCACCAGCCACAACTCGGATTTACATGTCAGATTGGCGATGGTGCTGCTATTGCTGCCGCATGTGGTTTGCCGGTTGTATGTGATTTCCGTTCGCTGGATGTCGCTCTAGGAGGACAAGGTGCTCCATTAGTTCCTATTGGCGACCAAATTCTTTTTAATGAATATGATTTTTGTTTGAATTTAGGCGGTTTTGCCAATATCTCTTTTCAAGAAAATAATAAAAGAATAGCTTTCGATATTTGTCCGGCTAATATCGTTTTAAACCCTATTGCACGAGAAATGGGTTATGAATATGATAATAAGGGTGAAAAAGCATCGAAGGGCTTATTAAACCATGAATTATTAAATAAATTAAATGCCCTTGATTTTTATAATCAGAAAAACCCTAAATCGCTCGGGATTGAATGGGTAAAAACTTTTTTTAATCCGATATTAGATTCTTTTCCAATTTCAAACGAAGATAAACTGAGAACTATTTGCGAACATATAGCGTTACAGATAGCCAATGTTATTACTAAAGGAAAGGACAAACAACTGTTAATTACCGGAGGAGGTGCTTTTCATACATTTTTAATTTCTCGAATAGAACAAAATTGCTTAATAGAAATAAAAATTCCCAATAACCTAACTGTAGAATATAAAGAAGCTTTAATATTTGCATTTTTGGGTGTTTTACGTATGAAAAACCAAGTCAACTGCTTAAAAAGTGTAACCGGAGCATCTTGCGATAATATTGGTGGTGCGGTATATATGGGAAAATAAACTTATTTTTCTTCTTCAAAAAAACATTTTTTCTCTATAAAGGTTCATTTAAAAAAAGAATTAGGCGATATAATAATTTGCTTAAAAACAAGTTCCTGACTTCGACACTTTAAAAAGCAAGATTTTGTAATATACGAAAAACCAGGAGG
>DAOLWT010000089.1:0-8427 GCA_035421345.1 Bacteroidales bacterium | reverse complement strand
ATTTTTATTTATTTGATAAAATACCGAAAGCATATATGTAATGGTCCAATAAATTAAATGGGATAGATAATTCCTTTTTCAACTTCAATATTATTCGTTTCCAAATATGTTATAGAATCCTATATAAAAGCATGGAGTATAATATTTTAAGACCACAATTAGATGGAGTTGGCTTTTCAATTAGACCACTTGTTTCAATTACACCCTTCTTTCATTATTACAACGTCAATACATATGTTAGAAACAAAAAATTCCTCTTCGTTTACAAAACGATAAAATCGACGACAGCAACAATATCCGCTGTTTTCTATCACATAATAAATAAGACGCTCTTTTTTCATTGAATTTTTGTTTAAAATAATAGCTCTTTTCGTCTGTAATAAATTATGTATTATCCTCATTTCTAGTTTTGCGGTGTCTATATCTATTCCAAATTTTTTCGATTTTTCAAGAGTATGAAACAAATGAATTTGAGTAGAATCCCAATTTGTTTTTAAGTCGTTTTTAAGTCTATTGAGTCTAATGCTATCGCACGTATTTAAATTCTTTGTTTTTTCAAGAATTTCATTTAAATCAATTTTTGAAAAGCGCATTACTGTTACCTCATTTTCAAACACAATGGAGGAGTCAGAAATGCTTTGTAGTTCTATTTTCTCGGTATGTGGTCTTGTTTCATGATATTGTCCAATTCTACAACCTATTAAAATAATGGGGAAAATTATTAAAAATATGCTTAAATTTTTCATTTTTCTAGATATTTTTTAAATTATATCGCGCAATTAATTGGTTAAGCTTTTGTTTCACATTACTATGAAAAACAAATTCATTTAAAAATTAGGCTTAATGGACAAAATTAATGTTAATATTTGGAGTAATGGACAAAAATAATGGTAAAAACTTGTGTAAAGCCTAATATTACTACATTTTAAGCAAATGAAAGCGTATAAATATGCTATTAATTCAATTTTAAGAAATAAAAAAAGCGGTCTAGTTATTCCAGACCGCCTTTTTAATAATGAGTGTTTCTTAAAGTTTAAATGTAATATCAATATTGGGCATGCCAATTATCCAATTTTTTAGTATGTTTTTGTTGTTTATTAGTGCTAAATCTATTACCATTTTTTCACCTAATAAACGCACACCATAAGAAAATGTTGCATTATATCCCGATGGATTAGATGAATTAAAAAGACTTTCTCCAACAAGAGAAGAAAAAAACCAATTTTCGGTAATAAATGCTGTTCTCTTTGAAAGTTTAGAAATACCACTAACGCTTATAGCAGGATTTTTCGAATGCCTCTGGTCGGCAAAACTATATCCCACGCCAAGGGTAATATTATTATCGTTGGTTCCATACGTTCCTAATCCGCTTATAACTCCAGCCATTTTGTTTTTCGTTTCTTCTTCAGTAAACATGGGAATAAAGAATAAAAGAGCATTCGTCGCAATATGAAAATTTTCCGACACCTTAAATCCCATTTTAGGTTTTATAAAATAGATGGGTTTAAAATATTCATTATCTACTAAAGATAAAAAAGTAGATGTAATTTCAAAACCTGCCCCTATTGATACATAATCTGTAATGCCCACTTCTAATGTGTTTACAAATATATTTTTATTTTGAAAAACTAATTCTCCTTTTTTTAAGTTAATAGCAGAAGGTGCAAACAAATAAGTTGATGGAACTGGGTTGCTGATTTCAAATTCGTTTTTGGGATACAAAAAAGAAGTTGCTTTTTTTATGGTTTTAATTTTATTAAAGGGCATTTTTATTTCAATTTTTCCCTCCGTTTCAATAAACACATGATTAGCGTCCTTATTGAATACTTTACCTGTTAATTTTGTTTGATCCGCTAGTTTAATTGTATAAACTTCTCCCGAATCTAGTGATGAATAATTTATTGTTTCTTGACTGTAGGCAATGTTTCCAATAAACAATAATATTATTAACATTTGTTTTGTTTTGCTTAAATTTTTTGTTTTCATAATTTGATTTTTTTAAGATTAATTTTCGGTAAAATTACATTTAGCTCTGCGTATAACAAAACGGATTTACGCACATATATTTGTGTTTTTTGTATGTTTTGCAAATAATTAATAAAATGATTTGGGGAAGAGGCCAAAATTTGCAATTTTTGCAAATCTTTTTTATAATTTAGTAAAAATTGCAAAAAATAAAACCACCATTAGTATTTAATGCAAAAAAAATATGCAAAAATTGGATATAAATAATCAGGAACTGTTTGTAGAACGAATAAAACAGAGCTCTCCTTTAAATGTTTCTTTGGTAAACGAACTGGCAGAAGTATTAGAAATTAGCCCGGATAGTGCTTATAGAAGAATTAGATGCGAAAAATCGTTCGATTTTAACGAAATTATTCGTATTTGCGATCATTACAAAATTTCGTTCGATTCTTTTTGTAAGGGCAATTCCGAAATAGTTAACTTTAATTATGCCGCTATCTCTAATAATAAAAATACGTTTATTGACTACTATAACGGGATGCTGGATGATTTGAAAAAAATAGCTTTATCAAAAGAAAAGGAAATTATATATATAGCGGAAGACATCCCCCTTTTTCATTTGTTTAATTACCCTGAATTAGCATCTTTTAAGGTTTTTTATTGGTTAAAATCGGTGTTAAATATTCCTGAATACGAACATTTAAAATTCAACGAAAAAAATGTCGACACTAAAATATTTGAAATTGGACAACAAATGATCGACCTATATAAAACGATTCCGAGTATTGAAATATGGAGCGATCGCACAATTATAAGTATGCTTAAACAAATAGAATATTACAACGAAATAAATTTATTTAAAAGCAAAGGAGAGGCTATTCATTTATGTAATATTTTATCGGATGCCATACATGATATTCAAAAACAAGCTGAACGTTCTTCTAAAATGACTGTTGCCGGATATGAAGATACCTACAGAATGTATAATAGTGATATAGAAACAGGCAATAATTGTATTGTAGTAAAAGCAGGTATCATAAAAGCCGTACATTTACGTTTTCACACATTTAACAGTATGGTAACCTCTGATAATCAGTTTTTTGATATGACGGAAAAATGGGTGAAAGGATTAATTAAAAAGTCGAACCTAATTAGTGGTGTGGCAGAAAAACAACGATTGCAGTTCTTTCAGAAAATGCAGAAAAATATAACACAACTTAAAGATAAGATATAAGAAAAAACCCTTCTATGTTGCAAACCAAATTTCAGAGTAATTATTTTTTTATTTTTGTGTTATAAATCTGAAGAGGAATTGAGCTCTGCTGGAGAGCAACTAACTAGCAATAAGATTTATGGCTTTGAATAAATACTCCCTCGAAAGGGAGTATTTTTATTCATTGCCTATTATAGCTTAAAAAACTCAAATCTTTTTTTCAGGTACACAATATATTTTAAAGAACAAATAACTATAAAAACAACCTTCTATTAGCAGATTTTACATATATTGTCAAACTGCAATGCCACACTTTAATTTTTATAGAAAGAGAGCCGTTGCCTGTCAGTAGCAGATTCTGAAAATCTCAGAACTGCAAGGTTTGTATAACAGTCTCTCTTGGAAAAGTGCTTTTATAGTGATTCTTTTTTTATTTGACAACTGCATAAACATAAGGTTTTTTATTTTTTAACACATAACTTATTCTACTTAATAGCTTTCTTGCTATTCTAATAATTGCTTTATTTGGCTCCATCCTTTTACAATAAGAATTATAGCTTAACAGTAATGCAGGATCAAGCCTTGCCGCTACCCATGCACTTTCAATAATAGCACTTCTTAGTACACTATGTCCTCTTTTGGTAATATCTCCTGTTATATCTTTTTCACCTGATGAATATTTTGATGGCATTAAACCGATAAACCCGCATAAATTGTCAATATTTTGAAATCTATTGATATTTTCCAATTCCGTTAATATGGTAATTGATGTTATAAAACCTATACCGGGAATACTTCTTAAAAGAGCGATGTCATTTTTATAAGATTCTGTCTTTGATAATTCATTAATTTGTTTTGTTATTTGAAGTAATGATATTCGTAAATTTTTCATTGTCGTAATGAGTAGATTTAGTGATTCTTTACCACTCTTTTCTGTCATATCTATATTTTCTAGCCAATAGATAAAATTATTCGACCAATTAGTGCTGCTTTTAATAAAAGAATCAGGAATTTTTATCCCATGAAAATATAAAAATGATTTAATGCGGTTTTTATATCTTGTAATATCCTTAACCAACATAGATCTACTCCTTACCAATGTCCTATCCTCAAGTGTTCTTAATGAAGGCACGTAAATAGCTTGCAGTTCTTTATTTTTTAATGATCGTGCTATTTTCCGACTATCTCGTGTATCATCTTTTTGATCTCTTTCTTTATCTGTTGTCGGTATATCAGCTGGGTTTACCACTATCGAATTTACACCTAATGATTTTAGTTCATTATGTATCCAGTATCCACAGAAACCTGCTTCATAAGCAGTATGATATATCCCTCCTGGAAAATTTTTTGAAAGATATTGATGTAATGTCTCCGAGCTTGGAGGTTGCGTAAATGTCTTATGTGTTAAATGATCCGTCATTATTGTTACTCGCCAACTTTTTAAATGTACATCAAAACCTACATAAATATTTTGACCTGTGAAATCTAATTTGTTACTTTGTGTTGTCATAAGTTTCAGTTTTTTTATTTGGTTTATTTGAGAATTCAAACCTAATAATTATTTCTGAAACTTATTTTTTTTTGCAAACATACGGCCTGTCGAAATACCGACAGGGTTTTTTAATAATTATTTTTTCTTTGATCCGCAGCATGCTTTTTTTGCTGCTGGTTTTTTTGCTGCTACTTTTTTAGCTGCTGCTTTTTTAGCAGGAACTTTCTTTTTTGCTGTTGCCATATTATTTTTTTTAAATAAATTAATTATGTCAAATGTATAAATATAACATGCTTGTATACACTCTTTATGAATAAGTTATTAAGAATGTTGTTAACAGTTTATTATTCTGAAAATGTATTTACAAAATGAGTAAGTAGGTTAAATAATTCGTTGTATTTAGTTAGCGGAAGGGTTTTGGGTAAGTCGTAAATGCTATGGTATTCGCTAATACCACCTAAAGTGTAAATATAAAATGAGGGAACTCCTTTTGCAAAAAAAGGATAATGGTCGCTAATAGCAGCTTCTCCTCTTTTTTTAATAGCAGGCATGTATTTATTTTCCTCATTTATTTTTGTTAATAGGTCAAACTCTTTTGGGAAAATAGTCCCGTTTACAACAGTAATACCGTCATCTCCGGTGCCTGTTAAATCTAAATTAATTAAAAATCGAATATTCTTTAAAGGAATTATTGGATTAGATGCAAAATATTGGGAACCTAACAATCCTACTTCTTCCCCGGCAAGAGCAATAAATACGACAGAATATGCTGGTTTTTCAATGGCATAATGTTTTGCTAAGTTTAAAAGTAGTGCAACACCACTAGCATTGTCGTTAGCTCCCGGAAAAAATACATCGGAACCCATTTGTCCGAGGTGGTCGTAATGTGCTGTAAATACAATAAATGAATCGGGTTTCGTATTTCCTTTTATATACCCAATTATATTTAAAAATTCGTGAGAAGCGTGTTGTTCATTCTCAATAATTATTTTTATTTTCTTTGTTTTTAGCGGCAGACTATTCTTTTTAACGGTAATTGTTGGAAATGAAGCTGGGTAAAGGGCATCGGAAACACCCCATGTTAAACGATCGGTTTCTTTTATAATTGCTTTTGCATTAAGGGGATTACTGTATTCTATTAAATCAATCGTTTTTAATATTTCTTTATCGGAAATCCCTTCTTGGTCAATTAATAAAACGGAGTTTGAAAAATCGGCAGTTAAGAATTTTTTTAATGAAGAAAGATTGCTTGCATTTTTTTTATCGAGTTTTTGTATTTTATATGTTCCTTTAAACGAAGCACTGGATGCGGAAACTAAATAATCTTGAGCCGGTATTAGTTTTGTTTTATTTGCATAAACTTCTATTTTTCCGGGTAAGGTATTTACTGGAAGATAAAAATACTGAAAATAGGAAGTATCGAAAAAAGAGATCGCATTTTTTTTAAATTCATTTTTTATAAATAGCGCCGCTGTATGATCTCCGTTTGAAACAAATCCTCTTCCATGCATAGAAGGGGAACAAAGGGTGTCAATAATTTTTCGAGCATAATTTATATCTTGTGCAGTAATAACAACACATTGAAAAAACAGTAAAAAAAAAAAGAGAAAACGTTTTTTCATTAAAATAATAAATTATTCTTGGTAACGACGAGTAATAAGTTCTACGAATTCAATATAGGATTCATGCTTGTTATTCCACGAAAATTCAACTTGAAAATTGGCAAGATATTGTTGTGCTTCATTCGAATTAGTCAGGTTATTTAAGGTAGTAATGGTGTCGTTATATTTTTGAAGATTCCCTTCGAATAATTCATTAATAAATTTAAATTTTTCGTTAATACCAATCGCCGTTTTTAAATCTTTTATTGCATTTTTCTGATGTTTTTCAAAAATACTTTTATTGGCTTTTGTTCCCGATAATTTTTCATTCAAAGAAGTAGGATGATCCTTAAATTTGTCTGAAACTGTTGCACTGCTAAATAAATCGATGTTTGTTTTTTTTGGTTTTATTTTTTTTTCAGTCTGTTCTATTTCAGCTTCATTTATTTTTTCTTTCGTTACAATTTTTTCTTCTTCTATTATTTCAGGTATTTCAGCTAATTTTATTTCAGGAATATTCGTTTCTTTAGGGGTCGTTTCTTGAATAGAGGGGGGTATATTAACCGGATTGTTGAGAGGTTCGCTGCTTTGAGGTACAGGTTTATTAATTTTATCTAGTTTTTTGTAATTATCGTATAATTCACGAATATTTTCCATTAAAATATCCAATTCAATTTGAGGTATTTCGTGTTTATAGTGGTTAATAATTTCGGCTTGTTCGACTATTATTTCCAATAAATCGATAATATCATGTTTTATGTTATTTTTTTCCATTTTAATAAATAAAATTTGTTTTTATAAATGTGTAATTTTGAAAAAACGTATAAAGATAAATAAGATTATAGAAAAATTAAAAAAATGTTTTTAGAAAATACAACCAATCAAATAAAAAAAGGGTGGATAGAAGTTATTTGTGGCTCCATGTTTTCGGGTAAAACAGAAGAATTAATACGACGGTTAAAAAGAGCAAAAATAGCCAAACAAAAAGTAGAAATATTTAAGCCCCAAATTGATTCTCGATACCATGAACATCATGTAGTTTCTCATGACCAGAATTTAATTGTATCTACATCGGTTCCTTCTTCATCGCATATCCTTTTATTATCGAATAATGTTGATGTGGTTGGAATAGATGAAGCCCAATTTTTTGATTCAGAATTAGTATCGGTATGTAATCAATTGGCGAATTCTGGAACAAGAGTAATCGTTGCAGGCTTAGATATGGATTATTTAGGAAATTCGTTTGGACCAATTCCCGATCTTATGGCAACAGCCGAATATATTACCAAAGTACATGCTGTTTGTATAAATTGCGGAAACTTGGCACATATATCGTACCGTGTAGTTGATAATAATAAATTAGTGGTTTTAGGTGAAAAAGATATGTATGAGCCGTTATGCAGAAGTTGTTATAATCAAAAAAAAGATAATAAAAAATAATGCTTATTTTTGTTTAACAAGTAGTATTAATAAAAGTAAAATAAAAAAATAATTAATAAGGAAGGCGCGTTAAATTTATCAGTCGATAGGCTGAAACGCACGCGAACGAAAGGGATAAAATAATGATTCAATTAAAAAATATAGGATCTCTTATAAGATGGTTATTTAAAGGATGTAAAACAAAATTTAAAGATGAGATTAATGATAATTTTGAAGGTGTTTTTCTGAAAAGTTATAAAATTGAGAATTTAATCATTGGAATTTTGTTTACGATTGTTTTTGTAAGTTTAGGTATAATATTTGTTATTCTCTAGATGGAGCTCGTTGCAGTCGTTAGCGCCTACCTAACGCCTGCCTGCGGTAGGCAGGGCAGGCAAGCTCGTTTAGCGAAGCGTAACGAGTGCAGAATAGCCAAATTTAAGCGCCATCATAACAAATTATTTTTTTTAATCGAAGAGAATAATGGCCTTCAGGAAATTTAGTAACAAAACAAGGTTCTGTTTTGTGCTGCTGGACTTGTGCTAAGAAAACGCCAAAACAATAAAAACTTAATTATTAAGTAAAAAAGTATTATTTAAAAGTATAAAGGAATATCCAATGTTCAATGCCCAATTTCCAATGTTCAAAGTAAAGCAGCTGGAAAGTGCCTAATAATCGATAAATGCGCGCAAGCCAGACGAATCGGCGAGGACAGGGCAAGCGTGAATAAAATTTTA
>DAOLWT010000088.1:0-8503 GCA_035421345.1 Bacteroidales bacterium | reverse complement strand
AATTTTGGAGTTACTAAATTCTGATTGTCGGGGAAGTATTTATGTAAAAAGAATAGCAAAATATCTCGGGCAATAGGATTAAATGTTAAGTATAACGTAACTTTCCCAAAAAAATAACGAATATCAGGGTTGTCGATAACGATAGCTCCTAATCCATCCCAAATATTATCTAATGCGTACAATCCTTTTCTCGGGTCAATAGTGGGTTGATAAAGCGGTTGAACAAAAGCTCTTCCAAGCTCTATGGTATAAGGCATATAATACTTTTCGAAAATATCAGAGTATTTGAAGAGATGTGCAGTTGCCAAATTATATTCTCCGTGTTCATTTTTTACGGCATCGCCGCAACGAATAAATCGATACCCCCCTACTATTTCCTTTTCTTTAGGATCCCAAACAATAAGCTGTTTGTAAGTGTTGTTGTTGCTAACATCAAATTCATCAAGGTCAATTTCTTTTCCTGTACCACCTCCGGCTCTTCTAAAAGTAACTTCGCGTAAACGTCCAATTTCTTGTATAATATTAGGGGAGTCGCCATTGGTAACAATATAAATTTCGTTACTTTTATTATTGGTATAACGAATTAATTTCTCTTTAGAAAGTTCTTTTTCAATCAATTCCTTATCAATAGGGGGTATAATTTCTTTCATCATTATTATTGGAACAAATTATTAATAATTAAATTTTGCATCTTTATTTTTACTTAATTCATATACATGCGACTTCATAAGTGCCGCCCATTTATTCGATTTATTTCTTTGATCAAATGTGTTATATGGAATAGCTTTTCCAAAAGTTATATTAATATTTTTATTATTTTGTTTATACATTTCATCAACTAAGTATAACATTTCAATATTAGCCTTTATTCCTAAACGTTTTCGCCAAAGTGCTAAATTATAAAAAAAATTAGAATTTTTCCCGTCAATATGAACAGGAATAATATCTCTCTTAAACTCAACAGCCTTTTTAATAAATGTATTTTTCCAATCTAAATCCATTATTTCCCCTTTTTGTTTTCTAGAGCATAAACCGGCCGGAAAAAATAAAATCATTACGTTTGAAGCAAAGGTATCGTCCATAATTTTTTTATTTTCATAATTTTTTCCATGTTTATTTATAGGAATAAATAACACTCTCAGGTTTTTCAAATACATTAATAAGTCGTTAACCGGAAAAACAATATCTCTGCGTATTTTACCGGCAACTTGCATAAGCGCCATTCCATCTAGCCCTCCTAAAGGGTGATTTGAAGCTAATATATATCGACCCGTTGGAGGAATGTTTTCGGGGTTTATTACGTTTATTTTCGCTCCTAATTCTTTCAAAATGCTATCTACAAAATCAACACCTTCTTTGTCTTGATATTTTTCAAGCACATAATTTAAATCGTCTTGGTGAATTATTCTTTTTACATAGTTTAAAATAAAACGAGGAATAATTTTTAAAAGACGAGGGTTTTTATTTTGAATTATTTGTGCTAAATCAATTCTATCTGGTTTATTGTCAGACATATATAATAAAATTTTATTATTAAATTATACAAATTTACTGAAAATTCGCTTACTTATTGATTTTATAGCCATAAATAAGGCAGAAAAATAGCTTTTTTAATGCAAGATTTCGACAATGATTTTAACAATTTGCTTTTTAAAAAGTTTGTAATAATAATAATATCAGCTAAATAGAAAAATATTTTTCGCAAAGTGGAAAAAGTTATTAACAAAGTGGTAAAATGTGGTAAAATGTGGTAGAAAATTGAGTATTTTTACCACAGAAAAATATTTTGTGGAAAATGACAAACCTGATTGGAGAATTTGAATGTAAGATTGATGCGAAAGGGCGTTTTATGCTTCCTGCCGGTCTTAAAAAACAGCTTCCTCCCGAAGTTCAGGATCGGTTTGTTATAAATAGAGGTTTTGAGAAATGCATTGTATTATATCCTCAAAATGTTTGGAAAGTAATTAGTGATGAGGTAAATCAGCTCAATCTCTATAATAAGAAAAATCGTGATTTTGTAAGATATTTTTATCGTGGAGCCAGCGAGTCGGTTCTCGATTCTGTTAATCGTCTTTTGTTGCCCAAGCAATTAATACAGTATGCTGGAATAGATAAAGAAATTGTTTTGTTTGCTTTTTCAAATAGAATAGAAATTTGGGCTAAAGATGCTTACGAGAAATTACAAACCAATGAGCCAGAAGATTTTTCAAGTTTGGCAGAAGATGTAATGGGTAAAAAGGAAAATAGAGAAAATACAAATGACCTACCATGATTCTGTTCTTTTAAAACAAAGTGTTGATGGGCTCGATATTCGTCCCAATGGGGTTTATGTCGATGTTACATTCGGAGGCGGAGGACATTCTAAAGAAATCTTAAATAAGTTAAATCAAGGAAAACTTTTTGCATTCGATCAAGATGAAGATGCTTTGCAAAATACGTTAAACGATACCAGATTTACCCTTATTAATGCCAATTTTAAGTATTTAAAAAATTTTCTACGCTATTATAAAATTGATGCAGTAGATGGAATAATAGCCGATTTAGGTATTTCATCTTATCAAATAGATAATCCGGAACGAGGTTTCTCTACTAGGTATAATTCAGAATTAGACTTAAGAATGGATAGAAGAAATCAATTATCTGCCCAAAAAATATTATCGGAATACAATGAAGAAGCATTAAGTAAAGTATTTTATGAATATGGGGAAATTAAACAATCTCGAAGAATTGCTCAAACCATCGTTTCTGCGCGCGAAAAAAATCAAATTATAACGGTTGAAGATTTAAAAAACGTAACAGCTCCTTTTGCAGAAAGAGGAAAAGAAAATAAATTTTACGCACAACTTTTTCAATCGCTTCGCATAGAGATTAATCAAGAGATGGAAGTTTTAAAAGAGTTGTTGGTACAAAGTTTACGGGTATTAAAACCAAACGGGCGTTTAGTAGTTATTGCTTATCATTCATTGGAAGATAGAATCGTTAAAAATTTTATGAAAAGTGGAAATTTTGAAGGTGCGGTAGAAAAGGATTTTTTTGGGAATGAACAATCTCCGTTTACGCTTATTACCAGAAAGCCTATTGTTCCGAGCGAATCAGAAACGGAAATAAATAAACGAGCAAGAAGTGCGAAACTAAGAATAGCTGAAAAAAAATAACACGAATTTGGAAGAAAATCAAAATACAGATATAAAGGAACCCGTTGATGCTAGCAACAAAAAAGGGCGAAAGAAAAACACCATAGGAAAAGGTATTTTGAGTGTTTTAGATGGAACTATTTTAACCAAAGATAAAACGGTAAAAAGTGCTCCATTCTTATTGTATCTAGCTTTTTTAGCAATCTTATATATTTTTAACTCCTATTTTTCGGAGAAGAAAAATATACAGATAGAAAAAATGAAAAAGGAATTAAAAGAGTTAAGATCGGAAAGTATTTATGTTAAATCGAAGCTTATGTTTAATAGTCGTCAGAGTGAAATAAATAGAAGAATAGGCTTGTATGGATTAAAAGAATCGGTTAAGCCACCGATAAAAATAGTTGTTGAATAAGGATAATATTTAATAGTAATAATGAAAGAAGTAAAGAAAGACATATTGTGGAGGGTTTACCTGATTTACATTTTTGTATTACTTTTTTCTTTTGTAATTGTTGGACAGGTTATAAAAATTCAATTTGTTGAAGGTGATTCGTGGGAACGAATATCTAAAATGCAAACCATAGATACAATGAAAGTAGAAGCGGTTAGAGGAAATATATGTGCCGACGATGGAAGCCTTTTAGCCACTTCGGTTCCTATATTCGATATTTATTGGGATTCGCAGGTTCCTACCGATAAAGTGATAGAAGAAAAAATAGATTCTTTGTCATATTTCCTCTCTAAATTCTTTCAAGATAAAACAAAATCGGAATATAAAAAGCTACTATTGCTTGCAAGAAAATCGAAAAAAGAATATTTGTTAATACATAAGTCGTTTTATTCTGATGAACGTACGCAGGTTGATATGGAAGATTTAAAAACAATTAAATCGTTTCCAATCTTCAAATTAGGAAAAAATAAAGGGGGGTTAATCGTTGAGCAAAAAGAGAAACGGATTATGCCTTATCAGCTACTGGCCAAAAGAACAATAGGGTATAATAGAGAAGGTGTTTTTGTTGGCCTAGAAGGGTCTTATTCTAAAACATTAGAAGGGATAAGCGGAATACGGTTAAGAAAAAAAATTGCAAATGGAGTATGGGTTCCAATGAATGAAAATGAAATTGAACCTCAAAATGGAAGTGATGTAATAACCACAATAGATAAAGTAATTCAGGATGTTGCTGAAAATTCGTTATTAAAAAATTTAATTAAAAATAATGCAGATCATGGATGTGTTGTGCTAATGGAAGTTGAAACAGGTCATGTTAAAGCAATTGCAAATCTTACCCGTGTGAGCGATGAAGTGTATGATGAAAAATATAATTATGCTATCGGCGAAAGTTCTGAACCGGGATCTACTTTTAAACTTTTTTCTATTGTAGCGGCCTTAGACGATGGTGTTATTGATTTAGAGGATAAAGTGGCTATTGGAAAAATTAAATATCACGATCGTGAGATGAAAGATTCTCATATTAAAGGGTATGGACCCGAAACCATTCGTCAGGCATTTGAGGAATCTTCTAATGTAGGTATTTCACAGGCTATTTATAATGCCTACAAAAATAACCCACAGAAATTTACGGATAAACTTTATAGCATGCGTGTTAATAAGACTGTTGGGCTTGATATTGAAGGAGAACAAGAACCCGTTGTTAAAAATCCAAAAATGAAAAGTTGGTCAAAAGTTACCTTACCATGGATGTCGATTGGTTATGAAGTGGCTCTTACCCCAATTCAAATTTTAACATTTTATAATGCGATTGCGAATAATGGGAAAATGATGAAACCGCAATTTGTTAAAGAAGTTAAACGATTAGGAAAAACAGAAAATGTTTTTCAACCTAGTGTTTTGCAAGATTCAATATGTTCTCTTTCAACAGCAAAACAAGCAAGATCTCTTTTAGAAGGAGTTATAGAAAGTGGAACAGGAAAAAGTCTTAAAAATTCAATTTATAAAATTGCAGGAAAAACAGGAACCGCACAAGTTGCAAAAAATAGCAAGGGCTACACAAACGAAGGAGAAGTAAATTATAAAGCTTCTTTTGTTGGGTATTTTCCGGCCGATAATCCTAAATATTCGTGTATTGTTGTTGTTAATAATCCTTCAAAAGGCGCTTACTACGGCGGTGCAGTTGCTGCTCCGGTATTTAAAGATATTGCAGACAAAATATATTCTACGCATATCGATATTGTTCAACAGAATTTAGATACAGATTCTATCATAAACACCCCTTTTGTTAAAGCGGCAAATCAAAAAGATTTATATGCCATATACAAAGGCCTCGATATGAATATGCTTTCAGAAAGTCCTGAAGCTGGCTGGGTCAATGTTGTTTCAACAAACAATAATATTATACTTAAAGAGCGAAAAATAATTTATGGTAAAATGCCAAACGTAATAGGTATGGGCATAAAGGATGGAGTTTATCTTTTAGAAAACCTCGGACTTAAAGTAAAAATTATAGGAAAAGGGAAAATTGTAAGTCAATCAATAACGGAAAATGCGGCTATTAAAAAAGGAAATACGGTAATATTAAAATTGTCAAATTCCGATACGGATGATGCTTTTGCATTAACAGCAATTCCTAAGGAAGATTCAATTGCAATGAAAGAAGATAAAAAAGAGTCGGAGAAAATGATTGATTCAAAAACAAATATTAAAAAAGAAGATACCAAAAAATCGAGTAAGTCTTCTTCTAAAACAAATACGAAGTCATCGGTTCAATCTAAATCGAAAAAAAAGTAAAGTTACGATGAAACAGCTTAAAGAAATATTATATAAAACAAGAATTGAACAAGTAATTGGTACCACCGATGTTTCAATTTATGATATTTCATTTGATTCAAGAAATGTAAAATTAAATAGTCTTTTTATTGCAGTAAAAGGAATTTCAATAGATGGACATTTTTTTATTGATAATGTAATTGAAGCAGGAGCAAGGGCGATTATATGTGAAACAATGCCGAATCAAATAAGAGATGGAATTACATACATTCAAGTAAAGGATAGTAGAGAGGCGTTAGCTTATATTGCATCAAATTTTTACGACAACCCTTCTTCTCAAATAAAATTAGTGGGTATTACCGGAACAAACGGAAAAACAACAACTGCTTCATTACTTCATCAATTGTTTATGGAAATGGGATATCGTGTTGGTTTGTTATCAACGGTATGTAATAAAATTAATAATGAAATTTTTCCAGCTTCACATACCACTCCAGACCCAATTCAACTAAATGCATTCTTAAGAAAAATGATTGAAGCGGAATGTTCTCATTGTTTTATGGAAGTTAGCTCCCATGCTATTGATCAACACCGAATAACAGGGCTTCATTTTACAGGGGGCATATTCAGTAATATTACACACGATCATTTAGACTATCATAAAACGTTTGATGCATATATTACAGCTAAAAAGAAATTTTTCGATAACCTCAGTAGTCAAGCTTTTGCATTATCGAATGTGGATGATAGAAATGGAATGGTGATGCTTCAAAATACAAAAGCCTTAAAATATACGTATAGTTTAAACAGACCTGCCGAGTTTAAAGCAAAGGTGGTTGAGAACAGAATTTCTGGTTTACAGCTAAATGTTGATGGCGTAGATGTTTGGTTTAAACTAGTTGGACAGTTTAATGCGTATAACATATTAGCTATTTACGCCTCTGCTGTATTATTAGGGGTAGATAAAATGGAAGTGCTTAAAGTGTTAAGTTCGTTAGAAGCTGTTGATGGTCGATTTGAAGTAGTGAAGTCTGCAAACGGGATTGTCGCTATTATAGATTATGCACATACCCCCGATGCATTGAAGAATGTCTTGTCAACTATATCGTCGGTACGAGAAGGAAATGAAAATATTATTACTGTAGTTGGTTGTGGCGGAGATAGAGATCGTAAAAAACGCCCCGTTATGGCATCAATTGCATGTGAATACAGTGCAAAAGTAGTTTTAACATCCGATAATCCAAGATCGGAAGATCCTGAAACGATTATTCAAGAAATGCTTCAAGGAGTTGATATTCTCTCATCTAAAAAAGTATTAAATGTGCTAAATCGGAGAGAAGCAATAAAAACGGCTATTTTATTAGCCAGCCCAGGAGATGTGATATTAATTGCAGGAAAAGGGCATGAAAAATATCAAGAAGTAAAAGGCGTTAAGCACCCGTTTGATGATAAACAAATTGTTAAAGAAATATTTGAACAATAAAAATAAAGTCTATGTTTTATTATTTGTTTGATTACTTAGATAAATTGGATTTTCCGGGCGCCGGAGTTTTCCAATATTTTTCTTTCAGAGCCTCTATGGCTGTTATTACTTCTCTCTTTATTTCTCTTTTTATAGGAAAAAAAATTATTAGAAAACTGCAAATAAAACTAGTAGGAGAAGAAATAAGGGATCTAGGATTAGAAGGACAAATTCAAAAAAAAGGAACACCTACCATGGGGGGACTTATCATTTTAGCTTCTATTATAATTCCAACATTACTTTTTGCGAAACTTCATAATATTTATATTATTCTCATGTTGATAACAACGATATGGCTAGGGACTATCGGCTTTATAGATGATTATATAAAAGTATTTAAAAAAAATAAAAAAGGCTTAGCGGGAAAATTTAAAATATTAGGACAAGTGGGATTAGGCCTTATTGTTGGGTGCACTATATATTTCTGCGATGAAACGGTAATTAAAGAAAAAGTCAATAAAAATGAAAACTTAGTCAATACCCAAAGCATGTTTAAGCTTGATAATTTTGGCGAAGCACAGCAATTATTTACGAAACAATCTATAAAATCAACCAAAACAACAATTCCTTTTGTAAAAAATAACGAATTTGATTATGCAGATTTGCTCTCATGGTTGGGAACAGGGTATAAAAAATATGCGTTTCTAATTTTTATTCCTATCGTCATTTTTATTATTGTAGCGGTATCAAACGGGGCAAATTTAACCGATGGCCTCGATGGGTTAGCAGCAGGAACATCCTCTATTATTGGAGCTACGCTAGGTATTCTTGCATATGTTTCAGGTAATATCATATTTGCAAATTACTTAAACATAATGTATATCCCCAATATCGGCGAGTTAACCATTTATATAGGGGCTTTTGTTGGTGCATGTATCGGATTTCTATGGTATAACTCTTATCCAGCACAAGTATTTATGGGAGATACAGGGAGTTTAGCATTAGGAGGGATTATTGCTGTATTTGCTATTATAATTCGAAAGGAGCTTTTAATTCCCATATTATGTGGCATATTTCTCGTTCAAAGTATTTCTGTTATTCTACAAGTAGCCTATTTTAAATATACAAAAAAGAGATACGGTGAAGGAAGACGAATATTCTTAATGTCTCCATTACATCATC
>DAOLWT010000087.1:0-8612 GCA_035421345.1 Bacteroidales bacterium | reverse complement strand
CGCCTCGCAAGCGAAGCGAAGCGGGAAGAAAACGCAATATAAGAATTCAATTTTTTCTGAAATGATGAGTTTCGGTTTCGGGGAAAAAACAGAACCGTAGTTTTGAAGAAATTTTCTGATAACTTATTCCCCTGCCTATTACTGCTTGGACAGCAAGGCGTTTTTTAACTAAAAATAAAAATTTTAAAAAGTATAACATCTCGAAAAATTAAAATGCCAAATATTCAAAAAATGCGCGAAAGCCCGAAAATCCGGCGAGGACGGGGCTGGCTGTGAATGTTAAATTGCGTAGAATTCTTACAAAATAGTTTACTTATTTTGTTAGAATTCAGCATATTTAACAGAGAGGGAAGAAGCATCGGATTTTCTAGATTCTTTTGTTTCTTTTCTCATCATGGAGAAAAGAAAAATAAAAAACCTTTTTTCAAAGAAATGTATAATTTAAAAGAATAAAGTTATAAATGAATATCCAACTTCGAATTTTGAATTTCCAATGTTAAAAATTAATACGATTGGAAAGTTTCTAATATTCAATAAATGCGCTGAAGCTTCGATTCGTCTTGATCTTTTTGTTACTTTTTGTATCAAGACAAAAAGTAAATAAGAAAAAGCTTTGCGTGTCGAATTCTGACTGAGTAAATTTACAATCTATCTAACTCATCCCTAAATCACTGATAATTGATTGATTAGAATACCATATTTTTGCATAAATTTCTTAGAAATTTGATTTTTCGGCTTTACAGTCCTTGTAAGTAAGATAATTATTCCTAATTAATGAACTACTGGCAATTGGTATAACTTATTCCATAAAACTATTGAATTGTTTTTCCATTTTGGAATTCACGTTTATATACTACTTTTGCATCATGATTCTTATAGATACACATACACATCTTTATTTAGAAGAGTTTCAGTCGGATATCCAGGAAACGATACAACGTTCAAAAGAAAATGACGTAAAGTATATGATTATTCCCAATATTGACAGCTCTTCTATATTCGCTATGATGAATTTGTGTGATACCTATAAAAATTGCTGTTTCCCTTGTATGGGTGTTCATCCTTCTTCCATTAAAGAAGATTTTAATAAAGAAATAAACATGGCAAAAGAATGGCTTCATAAAGAAAAATTTGTTGCCATTGGCGAAATAGGGATTGATTTATATTGGGACAAAACATACATTCTACAGCAAATAGAAGCATTTAAAAAACAATTAGATTTAGCCCTGGAGTTTAATCTCCCGGTTATAATTCATAGCAGGAATTCATTACATGAAATTATTCCCATACTAAACGAAAAAAAATACAAACCCATAAAAGCTGTTTTTCACTGCTATCCGGGAAGTTTAGAACAAGCTATCGATTTAACACAAAAAGGGTATAAGTTAGGAATTGGAGGAGTAATAACTTACAAAAATGCAGGTGTTGCCAATGTAGTTAAAGAATTACCTCTTCAAAATATGGTACTAGAAACAGATTCTCCTTATCTATCGCCTGTTCCTTTTAGAGGAAAAAGAAATGAAAGTGCATATATTAAAAATATAGCTCAATTTATTGCTGAAATAAAAAATGTAAGTCTGGAAGAAGTAGCTGATATTACTACCCAATCGGCTATAGAATTATTTAAATTAGAAATATGACAAACCCTAAAACATCTATCTTAATTATTTATACAGGAGGCACTATCGGCATGATAGAAGACGCTCAGTCAGGGGCATTAAAAACATTTAATTTCGATCATTTATTTAATGAAATCCCTGAATTAAAAAAGTATAATCTGCGTATAGCATCATTTTCATTCGACCCTTTAATAGATTCTTCGAATATGAATCCCTCGAACTGGATAAAAATTGCAAGTACGATTAAAGAAAATTATCAAGCGTATGATGGTTTTGTTATTCTTCATGGGTCCGATACCATGGCCTATACAGCTTCAGCATTAAGTTTTATGTTAGAAAATTTAGCAAAACCGGTTATTTTAACAGGCTCTCAATTACCTATTGGAGTTATTAGAACCGACGGGAAAGAAAATTTACTAACCGCCATAGAAATAGCAGCTGCTCAAAAAGACGGGAAACCAATGGTTCCTGAAGTTTGTATTTATTTTGAAAACAATTTATACAGAGGAAACCGCACACATAAATTTAATGCTGAAAATTTTAGTGCTTTTATTTCTGCAAACTATCCATCATTAGCCAAAGTAGGTGTTCATATCCGGTATAATCATCAAGCCATATTATCACCTAAAATAAATTTTTTAATCGTTCATACTAAACTCGATCAAAATATAGCCATTTTAAAACTTTTCCCTGGTATTAATCAAACTGTTGTGGATGCAACCCTTGAAATAAAAGGATTAAAAGCTGTAATATTGGAAACATACGGTTCCGGAAATGCCCCAACCGATTCGTGGTTTTTAAATTCGTTGGAAAACGCCATAAAAAAAGGCATTATTGTATTAAATATTACACAATGTAAGGGTGGAAGTGTAGTTCAAGGAAAATACGAAACTAGTTCCGACTTACTAAAAATTGGAGTTACAGGCGGTGTTGATATGACCACAGAAGCAGCCATAACTAAATTAATGTACTTGTTAGGAGAAAATTTTTCTACAGAGGAAGTAAAAAAATTACTTTCTATTTCATTACGGGGCGAACTATCAGAAGAAAATTAAAAAACATTTTTTATTTTTGAATTATTTCTTGCATATAATTTTTTATATATTTGCAAAACATGAATAAATTTAAATGGAGTTAAAAAATTGTTCTACGCTTAGCTAAGTTTCATCGTAAAAGATAGACCTAAATAAACAAAAACAAACCTTTAAATAATTCATTATTAAATAATTGCTCTTTATTTATGATTTTTTATCCGGAGAGATGGCCGAGCGGTCGAAGGCGCACGCCTGGAAAGTGTGTATACGCCAAAAGCGTATCATGGGTTCGAATCCCATTCTCTCCGCAATAAAATACATTTTATTTCGTTTTTTTTATACATTTAAATTTTTAATTTCGTTCATGGCTATTAATAAAGAAATTATATCGAAGATTTTTATAGGATTTAATATTTTCATGATTGCTATCTTTTTTTTAGTAGGATTTCTTTTTATTTATTCTCCGATATACCCATTTATTCCAAGAAATATGAAATTAATATTTGGGGTTTTTTTTATAGCTTATGGGGTTTTTCGATTAGCCCGATTCCTTCAACATTATAAAGAACAAAAAAGAAAGGAGTATAAAAATGAATAACACGCGCATAAAACGTATTTTTTTACTTATTTTACTTCCATGGTTTATTACAACCTGTAACCAACCTGAAAAAAATACAATAAAAGAAACGCCTACTGCAGGGAATATTAAAATTGCGGTAGATGAAGCATATCAATTAATGATAGATGCAGAGAAATACACCTTTGAATCATTATATGAAAATGCAATTATTAACCCGATATACAAACCGGAAGTAGAAGCATTCGATTTGTTTTTTAAAGATTCCGTTCGATTAATTGTTACTAATCGAAAAATGACCGACCAAGAAGAACAATTTTTACATGCTAAAAAAATATATCCCAAAACAACTAAAATTGCATACGACGCACTTGTTTTTATTACGAATAACAACAATAAAGATTCCGTGCTTTTACAACAACAGATACAAGATATTTTTTCAGGGAAAAGCACTAAATGGAATCAAATTAACCCAAAATCTTCTTTAAATAATATTACTGTTGTTTTCGACCATAACAAATCATGTAATACCCGTTATATTCAAGAAAAGTTTAACATTAAAAATGATTTTCCTTCGAATTGTTATTCAGTTAAATCAAACGAGGAAGTAATTAATTTTGTTGAAAAAAATAAAAATGCCATAGGGATAATAAGTGTAAACTGGATTAGCGATAAAGACGACACCATCTCCCATGCATTTTTAAAAAAGATAAAAATAATGTCGATTGGCGATGAAACCAATACCGATGGAACCGGAAATTACTATAAACCATATCAGGGATATATTGCCGATGGCACCTATCCTTTTATAAGGGAAGTTTATATTATTAATAGAGAAACATTTACCGGTCTTGGCACAGGTTTTGTAAACTTTGTAGCAGGAGAGAAAGGACAACGAATTTTATTAAAAACAGGTCTAGTTCCTGCAACAATGCCTATAAGATTAGTACAAATAAAAAATTAATTACAATAAGGAGAAATAACCATGTTACACAAATTCAGAATTAAAGGACTTATCGTCGGAATTTCACTTATCTTAAGTTTACCTTTAAGTGCTCAGGATTTACAAACGGCCCTAAAATTAACGCTAAGTGAACAATTTGAAACTGCCGGAAAAACATTTCAAACGTTAATAACCAACGAACCAAATAAAGGAGATAATTATTATTACTACGGCGAATATTGGTTAAAGAAATTTTTTGTTGACAGCATGACGGTTTCTTTAAAAGAAGTAATTGTTCCTGCTTTGCAAAATTACAATAAAGGGATAGAAAAAGACCCAATGAACCCGCTTAATTATGTAGGAGTTGGAAGGGTTAATATTTTACAAGGGAAATATGCCGAAGCCAAAACAAATTTTGATAAAGCCATTTCATTGCTTCCTATTAAAAATTTCAAAAAATCGGATATTCCTTTAACCAATCAGGCATTAACTTACGCTAAAATGGCGGAAGCAAGTTTAAAATTACCCAACAAATCGTTAACTGAACTTATTGCCTTAATAGATAAAGCTGTTGAACGTTCTAATACCGTTCCAGAAGTTTATATTATTAAAGGAGATATTTATCTTGAATTTAACGACGGATCGAGTTCTATTGTTGCCTATAATAAAGCAAACGAACTAGACCCTAAATCGTGTATAGCGAAAGTAAAAATTGGTCAATTATGGGTAAGAGGTAAAAACTATACCGATGCTATTTTATATTATAATGAAGCGATTGGTATTGATGCTACTTTTGCACCCGCTTATCGGGAACGTGCCGAATTATATGGACTAGCCGGAAAATGGGATAATGGAATAAAAGATTATCAGAAATTTTTGGAACTTTCCGAAAAAAATACCTATGCTAAAGTTCGCTATGCATCTTTCCTTTTTATGGCTAAAAAGCATAGCGAAGCTTTACAAATTATTAACGAAGTAATGGCAATTGACCCAACCTATAACCTTTTATGCCGTTTAGCTGCTTACTCTTATTATGAAACGGATAAATGTTCCGATGCATTAAAATCAATAGAAACATTTTTTACGAACGTGAAAAAGAACGACGGCAAAATAATTGCTTCCGATTATACATACTATGGAGATATTTTAGCTAAACTGGGAGATGATTCTTTGGCAGTTGAAAAATATAAATTAGGATACCAATTAGAGCCTAGCAATTGCGATATTTTAACTAAAATAGCGAAAACATCTAATAAATTAAAAAAATACGATGACGTAATTGAATCATACCTCAAAAAAGCCACTAATAACTGTGCAACGCTTACCGATTATTACGACTTAGGTAAAGCTTATTACAGTAATGGTGGTCAATATATGGAAAAAAAAGACACCATTAATGCTCTTAAACAGTGGAATAAAGCCGATTCTGCATTAACAGAAGTTCTTAATAAAAAGGCCGATTTTATTAATGCAGTTTATTATCGTGCTATGTCAAGGGCTAGTATAGACTATAATAGTGAAAAAGGACTTGCTTTAAGCGATTATGAAAACTTAATGACTCTTTCTTTAGCAGATTCTGTAAAATATAAAAGCTTTGTTAACATGTCGTACGAATACATGAGATATTTCTATTATAAACAATATAATATGAATAAGAACTGCGAAGATGCAAAGAAATCAATACTTTACTGTGAAAAAATACTTGCTTCGGACCCTAAAAATGAAAATTCTTTATTAATTAAAAAATCATTAGCGGGTAAATGCCCTAAATAATATTTCTTTCATATCTTATTGATAAACAATTTTTAATTTAAAATTAATTCACTTTTTCTAAGAATTAATATAAATTAAAAATTGTGTTTTTAAAAAAATATATATATTTGCGAAACGAAAATTGTAAACAAAAAAATAAAATAAATTACTAATCAATAAATTAACAATTATGGCAAAAAATAAAAGTGGTCAGTCTTTAAAAGATGCTTTGTCGTCTGTTTTTGCAGTTAGTGCTTTGCTTATCGCATTAGCCGCTGGGGTTTTTATTTACCTTTTTATTATGGGAAATCCAGCAAACTTTGTTGGCGGAAACCCAGAAGGTCATCCTTTACCTGGAAATTTCTTAGGAGTTATTTATAAAGGAGGCGTAATTGTACCATTACTTATTACAGGTATTGTTGTAATTTTAATATTTACTTGTGAACGTTTGATTACGATTGAAGTTGCTAGAGGAGGCCCTATTGGATATATCGTATTAAAACTTATTTTACGTATTGGAACTTTTGCTCTTGTATTAGGCGGATTTTTCTTCTTACTTTTTGGAAGTTTTGTTTTAGGTTGTATTTTACTTGCAGCAGCTATTATTCTTTTCTCTGTTGTAACGCTTTCATTAAATCGCTATAACGCAGGTACTTTTATAAAAAAATTACAAAATTATTTAGCAGAAGATAAAATAGAAGATGCTATTGTTGAATGCGATAATCAAAAAGGTTCTATTGCAAATGTGGTAAAATCAACATTGTCTAATTATAGAGCATATCAAAATGATACTTCTTTAACAAAAGAACAAAAACTAATTGCTGTTCAAAAAGATTTTGATGAAGCAGCTACTTTAGAAGCTCCTATGTTATCGAAGAATTTGGTATTCTTATCAACCTTAGCTTCTCTTTCTGTACTTGTTGGGCTATTAGGTACTGTATTAGGTATGGTAAAAGCTTTTGCTGCCTTAGCTCAAGCCGGCGCTCCTGATGCATTAGCTTTGGCTAATGGTATTTCTGAAGCACTTATTAATACCGCTTTTGGTATTGGTGGTGGTGCAGGTGCAATTATTCTTTATAACTACTTCTCATCTGTTATCGATGGTATGACATTTAAAATTGATGAAGCAGGAATGAGCATTATTCAAACATTTGCAGCAAAAACAAAATAATTGTAGTTTTCATTTAATTTTTACAAATAACTGAAACATGCCAAAAATTAAGCTACCGACCAAATCACCACACATAGACATGACGCCTATGGTGGATTTGTTTTCGCTGCTTTTAACATTCTTTATGCTTACTGCAACTTTTTCTCCGCAACAAGCTGTTCAGATAGATTCACCTAATTCCATATCTGATAAGCAAGCGCCTGAATTTAATATCATTACTGTCGAAATATCAAAAGATAATAAAATATTTTTTAATATGCACAAAAATGGTAAATCATTCAGTCCTACCGGTGCGGAAATTGCTGATACAGCGGCTCACTTTAGAAAAATTTTACTTGAAAAAATGGGAGAACGTTATAATATAACTTTTACCGATAAAGAAAAAAGAACATTTGAAGATGGTGCTTCTTTCGGTTTACCCATTGATAATATGAAAAAATTTCTAAATGCGGAGGATTCAAAAATTAAATCAACATTACAAACTGGAATACCTACAGATACGTTAGATAACCAACTTTCTTTATGGATACGGTTTGCCCGTTTAACCAACCCGAATGCAGAGGTTGTTATTAAAGGGGATGGTGATGCTGACTATAAAGTTGTTAAAGAAGTGTTAGATATAATGCAAGAAAACAAAGTGAATAAATTTAATCTAATTACGAATCTTCAAAAAGAAGAAGCGATACTTGAATAATTTATCTCGTTATAGAAGTATGAATAAAATGTATTCATACTTCTATAACAAATTATCACTTTAAAATATTTAAATAAAATAAATTATGGCTGAAATAATCCAGGAAGAAAAACAAGAAAAAGGCGGAAGAAAAAAACCTAAAAAACAATCCACTAACATAGATATGACACCTATGGTGGATTTAATGTGTTTGCTTATTACCTTTTTCATGCTTACCACCGCTTTCAATAAGCCAAAAATAATGGAGATTACCATGCCGGAGAAAGCAGATGATCAAAAGAAAGAAGATCAAACAAAAGTATCTGCTTTTAACACGTATCATATTCTCCTTTCCGGAAATGATAAAATTTATTGGTATCAAGGAATGGCTGATCCTAAAAATCTACCTCTTCCTGTTCTAAATAAATCTGATTATGGAAAAGATGGTATTCGAAAATTTTTACTCGAAAAAAATAAAAATGTTTTTAAACAAGTAGAAGATTTAAAAACCAAAGTAATAAAAGGTGAGTTGGTGATGGCTGATAGTACTTTAGCGAGAAAAATAAAAGAGATAAAAAAATCGGATAAAAAAGCTCCTATTATTCTTATTAAAGCCGACGAAAAAGCGAAGTATAAAAATATTGTAGATATAATTGATGAAATGGCTATTTGCAATATTGCCAGTTATGCTATTGTTGATATAAATAATGTGGAACTGGAAATGATTAATACTGCACAATAAATAAATTATTTTAGTCGTTATTAAATAAAAAACGCACTATGTCAGAAAAAATAAAAACAACCAATATTGACGAAATTACCTTCGAAAAAAGGAATAAGGAA
>DAOLWT010000086.1:0-8739 GCA_035421345.1 Bacteroidales bacterium | reverse complement strand
GACCCGAATTCGAAGATTATATTGATATAGACCAATTGGGAGGAATTATCGTAAAAGGCACAACCCTCGAACATCGAGAAGGAAACCCTTACCCCCGTATGGCGGAAACACCTTCAGGCATGCTTAATGCCGTTGGACTTCAGAATAAGGGTGTAGATTATTTTATTCAACAAATTTATCCCAATATTAAAAAGTATAATACTAACATTATTATCAATGTTTCCGGTTCAAAGCTAGAAGATTATTTAGCTGTTATTGAAAAAATAAATGATTTAGATCGCATTCCTGCTATTGAGTTAAATATTTCATGCCCCAATGTAAAACAAGGGGGTATGGCGTTTGGTACGAGCTGTGCATCTGCTGCCGAAATTACAAAAGCAGCAAGAAAAATATGCAAAAAAACGCTTATTGTTAAACTTTCTCCCAATGTTACCGATATTACTTCTATTGCGAAGAGTGTAGAAGCAGAAGGAGCCGATTCGGTTTCGCTTATTAATACATTGCTGGGAATGGCTATTCATGCAGAAACCAGAAAGCCTGTGTTATCTACTATTACAGGTGGCTTGTCGGGTCCTGCAGTTAAGCCGGTTGCCTTACGTATGGTATGGCAAGTGTCTAAAGCCGTTAAAATTCCGGTTATTGGACTGGGTGGCATAATGACCGCAACCGATGCCATTGAGTTTTTGTTGGCAGGAGCAACAGCTGTACAAATTGGAACAGCTAATTTTATCGACCCTCAAATATCTGTAAAAATTGTTAAGGGAATAGAACAGTATTTAGTAAGACATAAGTTTACTTCCGTAAAAGAAATAATAGGTTCGTTAGAAGTTTAATTAATATTTTAGCGTACAGCTTTCTATTGGTATAGTTAAGGTGTCAGTGCCTTTTAATACAATAATAGTTGTTTTTGTTGTAAATTCATTTATAGGTAAATCACCAGGGTATAACTTAACTTCAGCATTTGTGTTGAACTTTTTTTCGTTATCGAGATTAATTTTTACATAGGTTACCAAGGTATCTGCATCTAATTTTATTTTAGCACTATCTCCATTGGTAGATCCATTGAAAAGAAGTAACACAGAACCTCCTGCAATATCGTTATGTACAATATACCAATTTTCTTTCTCAATATTAAATGTTATTGTTCCGGAGGTATCTGCATAGTTAGATGCTGCTTTGGAGCATGATTTGATTGAAGTATCTTCTTCTTTTTTACAGGAAAAGATAAAAAAAATAGCGATAATACAGATTAATAAATTTTTCATATTATTTTTTTTAATAAACATTAACTTCC
This sequence comes from Bacteroidales bacterium, assembly GCA_035421345.1. Lineage (GTDB taxonomy): Bacteria > Bacteroidota > Bacteroidia > Bacteroidales > CG2-30-32-10 > DAOLWT01. The sequence goes on along the minus strand of DAOLWT010000086.1, from coordinate 7,445 downwards.
ATTGAAATAGCAATATTAAACTTAGTTAACACTGCCTGTTGAATCTTTTGAGCAAGATTTAATATATCCGAACCGCTTGCATTTTTGTAGTTAACCAGCACCAATGCTTGATCGCAGTGAACACCGGCATCTCCTTCGCGAAAGCCTTTCCACCCGCTTTGTTCAATTAACCATCCAGCAGGAATTTTAAATAGATTGTCTTCTTGTTTATAATAAGGAATAGTTGGGTAGCTAGTTATTAATCGGTTAAATAATTCCATTTCAATCGTCGGATTTTTAAAAAAACTTCCGGCATTGCCAATTTCCTTGGGATTGGGTAATTTATTTGTTCTAATTTTTTGCACTATTTGTGCCACATCTTGTATGCTTGGATTTGTAATTCCTGCTTTTTCTATTTCTTTTTTTAAAGCAACATAGTCTAATTGTAGGATGTGATTTTTTTTAGTTAGTTTAAAAGTAACAGCCGTAATAATTACTTTTTGTTTCAGTTCATTCTTAAATATACTGTTACGATAGCCAAAACAACAATCTTGATTTTTTAATATTTGTTTCTTAAAATCGCTTATCCCAATAAATTCAACCTCTTCAATACAGTCTTTAACTTCTATTCCATAAGCTCCAATATTTTGAATGGGCGCACTACCCGTATTTCCAGGAATAAAAGCCAGGTTTTCAATACCTCCGTAATTTTGTTTCATGCAATAATCAACAAAATCATTCCACTCTTCTCCTGCTTGCACTTTTAGAAATATATGCTCGTTTGTTTCTTTTACAACTTCAATTCCTTTGGTATTTATCTTTACAACAATGCCTTTGAAATCTTTTGTTAATAATATATTACTTCCTCGTCCTAGAATTAGTCTAGGATTCGACATAAAAACCGGATGTTGGAGAATTTCTAAAATCTCCGAAAAATTTGTTAATTCAGTAAAATAGTCGGCTTTTACTTCTATATCAAAGGTATTATAGGGTTTTAACGAGATTTTTTCTAAAATAGTCATTTCTTAATTTATAGATTGTAAAAATACTTGTTTTCATATAAAAAATAAAATTTACTTTTATATGTTATTAATAAACGAACAATTAGTTTATATCTTGAAAAAAGTAATCGTATCGGTAAGCAGTGATTTAACCTCAGACAAAAGAGTGCATAGAACATGTATGACGCTCGTAAAAATGGGTTTCGAAGTTTTATTGGTTGGGCGGAAAAAAAGAAATAGCCTACCTCTAACTAAACGCTTGTATGAAGTGAAAAGAATGTCCTTGTTTTTCGAAAAAGGGTTTTTGTTTTATGCTACATTTCAAATACGTTTATTCTTTTTTATTCTCTTTCACAAAGCCGATTTATTAGTTTCGAACGATTTAGATACTTTGTTGCCAAACTATTTAATTAAAAAGGTTAAAAAAATACATTTAGTTTACGATGCGCACGAGTATTTTACCGGCGTACCCGAACTTGTTGAACGGCCTTTTGTGCAAAAGGTGTGGAAACGAATAGAACGCTGGATTCTCCCAAATTTAAACGATTTAATAACCGTTAATAATTCTATTGCACATTTATACGAGAACGAATACCATAAAGAATTTACGGTAGTTCGAAATATTCCCGAAAAAGTTATAATTGAATACAAAAAAACAAAAAAAGAATTAGGGTTAAATGAAAACAAGAATATAATCATTCTTCAGGGTTCCGGTATTAATATTGATAGGGGAGCAGAAGAAGCGGTTTTGGCGATGAAATGGGTGGAAGATGCCGTTTTATATATTATCGGAGAAGGCGATGTTTTAGGTGTTTTAAAAGAAATGGTTGTCACAAATAAACTTTCCGAAAAAGTAATATTTATTCCAAAACAGCCTATGGATGAGTTAATTCAATATACGCGGCATGCAGATATAGGGCTATCGCTCGATAAAGATACCAACATCAATTATCGTTATAGTCTTCCTAATAAATTATTCGATTATATTCATGCTGGTGTACCTGTATTGGCTTCCAATTTATTAGAAGTAAAAAATATTATTCAACAATATGAAGTTGGCGAAATAATTGATAATCACAAACCTGAACATATTGCCGAAAAAATAAATACCTTCTTTGTTGATAAGAACAAAATGCATGTTTTGAAAGAAAATTGTATAATTGCATCCAAGAAATTAAATTGGGAAATAGAAGAAAAAAAATTAGTTGATGTTTTCAAAAGGTATATTTAGCAGCCCTAAAAAAGAAATTGAATTGGTTTCTTTTAATGTTCCTTATCCTCCTAACTACGGAGGTGTCATAGATATTTATTATAAGTTAAAAGCATTTCGCAAAGCCGGTATTAAAGTAAATTTACATTGCTTTGAATATGGGAGAAAAGCTTCGGTGGAACTAGAAAGTTTATGCCAAAAGGTGTATTATTACAAAAGACATATTGCTAAAACTAATCTTTTTCGGCGTAGGCCTTATATAGTAGTTACTCGTTCTTCGGAAAACTTAGTAACTAATTTACTTAAAAATAATAACCCTATTTTGTTTGAAGGCCTTCATTCTTGTTTCTATTTAGATGACAAACGTTTTAAACGCAGACATAAAATTGTTAGAACGCACAACATTGAACATGACTATTATGAGAATTTAGGAAAAGTGGAGAAAGATATTTTTAAAAAGTATTATTTTTTTAATGAATCTCAGAAATTATACCGATTTGAAAAAGTTTTAAATTTTGCCGAAGGCATTGCAGCTATTTCAATTCATGATAAAAATTATTTTTCAAGAAAATATAAACATTCAAATGTGAAAGTAATTTCTGCTTTTCATCCCAACGAAGAAGTGCAAATAAATGAAGGAACCGGTGATTTTGTATTATACCATGGGAGTTTGTCGGTAGGTGAAAACAACGAAGCAGCTCTTTTTTTAATTGAAAAAGTTTTTAACGACTTGGATATTCCGCTCGTAATTGCCGGAAATAAACCAACAAAGGAATTACGTGCCGCAGTAGAAAAATATAAAAATATTACCCTTAAATCGGATGTTACTACCGAAGAATTATATAAAATGGTGAAAGCTGCGCAAATTAATATATTACCTACATTCCAAGCTACTGGTATAAAATTAAAGCTAATAGCGGCCTTGTTTACCGGACGTCATTGCATTGTTAATAAACCTATGATTGATGATACTGGATTGGAAGAATTATGTCTGGTGAAAAATAATCCCGATGATTTTAAAAATACCATCCGTCAATATTTTACTATCCCTTTTACCAAAGATGATATTGAAAAAAGAAAAAAGATTTTGAACGATAGCCGTTATTCCAACAGCTATAATATAAATCTATTAATTTCTATGCTTTTACCTTAATTAGAGGATGGTTTAATTTCTAAAATATCACCATTTTCACATTTTAAAGTGCGTGCAGGGAATCTTGTAAATAATGAATAGTTGTGTGTTGCTGTTAAAACTGCCTTTCCTGATTTACTAATATCTATTAAGAGTTGAATAATTTCTTCTGAAGTCTCGGGATCTAAATTTCCGGTAGGCTCGTCGGCAAGAATAATATCGGGATTATTAATTAAAGCTCTGGCTATAACCACCCGTTGTTGTTCTCCTCCTGATAGCTGATGAGGCATTTTAAACCCTTTGGTTCCTAAGCCCACTTTACTTAATACATCTTGTAACCGTGATTGCATTTCATTCATATTTTTCCATCCGGTTGCTTTCATTACAAATAAAAGGTTTTCATTTACCGAACGATCTATAAGCAATTGGAAATCTTGAAAAACAATGCCTATCTTTCTTCTTAGCAATGGAATTTCTTTATGTTTAATGGTTTTTAAATCATAGCCTGCTATTTTTGCTTCACCCTCTCTTAAAGGGAGATCGGCATATAGCATTTTTAATAAACTACTTTTTCCAGACCCTGTTTTCCCAATAAGATAAACAAACTCTCCTTCATGTATTTTAATATTGATATTGGATAATACCAAATTGTTTAAATGAAAAACACTTATTTTATTTAAATTGATGATTGCTTCTGTATCTGACATATCAAGTATGGTTAAAAAGGTAGTTTGTAAATTTTTCCGAATGGTATTTCGTTAATGATTTTCTCAATCGCTGCCTCTTTATCGGATAAACCACAATCTAGCAAGCCTTTGCTTTTTTGATCTATCCTAAAATAGGCAATTAACGTAAAATTTTGATCCCTGATTTGTAAATAATCGGGTATTTTTGAACTTCCTCTTATTTTTAAAATATACATCAATTGATAATTTATTAAACACAAAGATAAAAAAAGCCCGTAACATATTTTCGGGCTTTTTTAAATATTATATATTTTAAAATTTATTCTTTTACGAATTTGTGTATAGAGCTACCTTCTTCACCTTCTGTTTTTAGAAAATAAAATCCTTTGGGTAAACTTGAAATATTTATTTTGGTTAATTCTTTTTTAGTAAATTGATTAAAAATAACTTGTCCTTGCATATTTAATATCGAAATTTTCATTTCAGCTGCATTTGTTGTCATAACCGATAAATAATCTATTACTGGATTTGGATAAAACCAAACGGCATTGTTTTTATTTTCGTTTTCAGAAATACCAACAGTTGTTATTGTAATAGAATTTGACTGGTCTGAAATACACCCGTTTGCTGTTACTTTAGTATAATAAGTGCCGTTAACAGTAGGAGTGTAGGTTTGATTGGTTGCCCCATTAATAATTCCTGTACTGCTATTATACCACTGATTTCCGGTACTTACCGAAGAGGTTAACAAAATACTACCACCGGTACCTTGATTAATGGTTGGGGTAGTTGGTTTTGGAGTAACGGTAACAGAAACACTCGAAGTAGAGGTGCAACCCGATAAAGTACCGGTAACGGTATAGGTTGTATTGGTAGTAGGAGAAACAGTTATTGATGAACCGGTAGAACTATTACTCCAGCTGTATGAAGTGGAATTACCGCTTGCGGTTAGTGTAACCGGAGACCCACTACAAGTTGAAGGACTTGTAGGACTAAGACTTAATGTTGGAGGCGTACATGCTTCTGCAACTACCACCGAACATTTTCTGGAATTACTGCGCCATGAAGATAGCGAACAATAAAATGTAATAGAACCTGTTCCTGCAGCCGGAGCTGTCCATGTTAATACTTTCCCTGCTGTTGTTGTATATCCAGTTGAAGTAAGTGATAATCCTGAATTAAAAGTTTTGGTACCTGTTGCAGTGGTAAATTTTCCCACTTTTGTTTTATCGGGTTTTTCGCAGGTAATTTCAAACCCCCATCCTTTATATGAATCAGTTGTTGGTTTAATGGTAATACTGTATGAGGTACCGCCTACATATCCGGTAGTTGGAATATTGGTAGTAACCCATGTTACAGTGGAAGCGGAAACATTATGGCACATAGAGCCACCTGAACCACAATGGTAGTTATTGTCTCCCGGAGAACTACTATAGCCTTGTCCTTGGTTTCCATTCCCCCAACTCATGGCGTATTGCTGCAAAAAGAAGAAGGATGTAATTATTAATAAAACGACGGATAAAAGAGTAATTTTTTTAATCATATATTTTTTTTTAAGTTAATAATTCATATTAAAAATCCACCCGCTAAATAATTAGTATTTAACGGGTAGAATGTTCACGCTAAATTTTTTCGTTTACTTCGAGCGAAGAAGTAACTGCTGTTTCAGGTTTTCCTCCTATTAAAAAGGCACCGTAAAAAGTTAATTTCCCCGAACCTTTAACAGGTGCTTTCCAATTAAAAGACCAGGTTCTGGAGCCTTTGCCGTCTACACCGCCTGCTATTTGCGTAATATATTTAATTCCGCCTACTAATTTCATTTCTACTGCATTGGTAACAATCATTTTACCGGCAGTTTTTCCGGTAGCATATTGCGGAGATGCTTCAAAGCCAAATTTAGTAGCTGTTGGGTCTCCCTTAGCCGTAAGGGTAATAGTATAAATAGAATCGGGAATATACCCTGTTTCAGGAATATTGGATTTTATCCATCCTTTTTCTTCTTTAATAATAGTATTTTTTTCATTGTGGCAATTGGTAGCACAATGTTGTTGATCGGTAGGTGAACCGGAACATCCCGGAGGGTTTCCGTCGGTATAGCTGAGTCCTTTTAAAGAAAAAACAATTCCAATCGGAATTAATAAGGCAAGTGCTAAAATGGTTTTCTTTAACATATAAGCGTTTTTTTAAAATTTATAAAAACAGATTAAAATTAATTATAAAACATGAAATAAAATAGTATAATAGACAGTATTAACATTTATATAGATAAGTATGTTAAATTTGTCTTTATGCTAATAATAGTCATTAAATATAACGCTAGACTAACTAACAAATATAATAAAAAAAGAACGAATTTCAAAATTTATAGCTCAAAATTAATTGTTATGAATAGTAAATAAACGCACCATATTAAAACCAATATGAATTTGACCTTTATCCCACCTTTCAGTAGTTTCGGTAATAAAGCCTTTTTCTATCATGGTTGTTGCATTGGTTATATGTATTTGGAATGTATGTTTTCCTGTAAATATATCTACTCCTAACGAAAAACAATTTACAACATCCATGCCAAAAAATTGAGATTCAATCTGTCCGGGAAATACGTAAAAATATTCACCTACCAGACTTATTCTTCTGGATACTTTAAAGGCAGAACCTATTCCCAATGAGTATATGTCGTTTTCGTCAGCATATAATTCAACAAAGTTTTTGTGAACATGGGTAGGCATTAATTGTAAACTGAAATTTTTTCCAAATTTGCGAGCTACAATAAATTGGTTGGTATAAAACATTCGGCTAGTTAAATAGTCTTTTTTTACCGGATCTGTCCACACCAATGTGTTAATAGCATACGTAGAGAGCCAGCTAATAGTAAACGGGAAATTTCTAGCACCGGTACTTTGACGAAAGATTTTAAACTTAATAAATCCGTCAACCATTTTTTGGGAAGTATTACGTCCTGCCCCAACCATTAACCATCGGTTAATTCCATATTCTAATCCAATACGAGAAGTTGCCTGATCTAGTCCCCAAAAAGTTTCCATACGGTTAATTCGTCCCATTCGGTGACCTATTTTAAAATCTAGTCTTCCGGGTGGAACTAATTCGGATGAATGACCATTGATAACACGCGTGGAATAGAAACTCTCAATATATTTCGTGGTTTCCTGCGATAGAACCATTATCGGAAGGATAAATAAAATAAGATATATCGTAATAATTTTTTTCATTTTCATAATTTATTAGTTAGCACCAGAATCAATCCAAATTTTAAGTTGTTTTTTTTCGCAAATAGTTGTTACATAACTCTGGTGAGAAGCATTTGGATTAATTACATAATCATATAGTTTTGCACCATTGGTAACGGCATAGTTATGTGCGTCGTTAAAATTATCTAAATTGGGAGCAGCAGAACCACCGGAACAATGACAGGAGGT
>DAOLWT010000085.1:0-8750 GCA_035421345.1 Bacteroidales bacterium | reverse complement strand
TAGCGATGTATTAAAAGGGGTAGGTCGGAATCCTAAAAATAATGGCAAGAAAAAAGGAGGAGTAAAAGCACATATGTTAATAGATGCAAAAGAGGGCATTGCAAAGTTTGTAAGAATAACAGTAGCAAAGGTTCACGATAGTACCTTTTTAAAGTATATAGATTTACCTAAAAAAAGCTTTGTTGTTTTTGATAAGGCATACAATAAGTACAAGTTATTTGCGGAATGGACAAACAGAAAAATATATTTTGTAACTCGTATGAAAGACAACGCTGTTTATACTGTAATAAAGGTAAAAAATAGCAAGAACCAAGAAAAAGGTGTTTTAAAAGAAGAACATATTTCCCTTAGTTATAAAGATGGAAAAGAAATACGAGCGTTAAAGTTAAGGCGAATAACATATAAAGATGACCAAAACAGAATGTTTGTTTTTATTTCAAATAATTTTAAAATTACAGCCGATGAAATAGCGTTGATTTATAAGAATCGTTTGCAAATTGAATTATTATTCAAGAAAATAAAACAAAACTTTCAATTGAAGTATTTTGTTGGAGATACTGAAAATGCTATTAAAATTCAGATTTGGTTAACGCTTATTGCTCATTTATTGCTGACAATAATGAAAAAGAAAGCAAATGTAAAAATGGCTTTCTCAAATATAGCAACAATTATAAGATTACATTTAATGAGTTATGTTGATTTGCTTGCATTTCTTAAGAAACCATTTCAAACTTGGAAGCAAAAACAAAATAACCTATATTTACAACTTAATTTGTTTGGCTAAATTTTAGTCGGACAGCAATGATTTTTTATATTAAAAAAACTTTTTTATTTTTGATTATCAATAATATATGAACCAACAATTAAACATATCGTTTACTCAAAATACAAATTGCGAAAAAGCAGATATATTCCCCTATATAGGTATTTTTGGGAGAAAAAATTCCGGTAAAAGTTCATTTATTAATGCTATTACGAACCAAGAATTTGCGCCAATATCTAAAGTAGCCGGAAGCACAAAAGAACCGGGTAAATACATTACAACAATTGAAAACATTGGCAATGTTATTATATATGATACTTCTGGTATCGACGATTATGGAGAAGCCGGCGAAAAAAGGATACAAAAAACAAAATCGATATTAAAGAAAATTGATTTTGCCATTCTACTTATTACCGATAACCTTTTTGCAGAATCAGAAAAAAAAATTGTTCGTGATTTCCAAACCTTTGCAATCCCTTTCATTGTAGTACAAAATAAATCCGATTTACAAGGGATTTCTTCTATTACGAAAAGTCAGATTGAAAAAGCATATTTAACAAAAGTTATTGAGTTTAGCTGTTTAAAACCTACCAAAAAGAACGAACTAATTTTTGAAATATCAAATATGCTTCCCGCTGAGGCCTTTAAAACGAAATCGCTTCTGGGAGATTTAGTAAAAACAAACGATGTTATTTTATTAGTTACTCAAGACGAAACCGATATATCCGATCAAATACTCACGTTTACACAAATTGAGATTGCAAATGATTTAATAAAAAACGCATGTATCCCTATCTTTTCTAAGTTAAGTGAATTAAAAAAAACATTAGAAAAAATTCCTATTTCTCCCGCTCTTACCATTGCACCTGCTACTATTTATAGTGATGTAGCCTTGTATTTTCCTTCAACAACAATGATTACCACCTATGGTATTGTAATGGCTCATTACAAAGGAGGTTTTGAAAAATCCTTATCAGATACACGCAAAATAGATACCCTTAAAGAAGGCGACCACATTTTAATTTTACAACTTTCAAACGACCATACTTGTCCTGAGTTTAAAGAACAAAACGAGCTTCAAATACTTATTGATGGCTATTTAAATAAAAAGCTTAATTATTCACTTATCAATATTTTTGATTCACCCATTCCAGATATTAAAAAATATCAATTTGTAATTTTCTGTGGGTGCTTTCATTTAACCAAAAAGCAAATTGCAAATCAGCTATCCCCTTTATTTGCTAAAAACATCCCTATTTCATCGTTTGACTTAATAAATGCTTTTGTAAAAGGCATTTTTGAGAGGGCCACTATTCCTTTTAAAACTTAATTTTTCATCTATTTTCTTTGGAATATACGCTAAAACTATTTCATTTAGGAATAAATATATGTATATTTGTATTATATTTTTTTCCAAAAATGAATTTTAACAAAGCGGAAGAATATATTTTAGGGAAATTAAAAAAGGAATTAAATCCTAATTTATTTTACCATTGCTATCATCATACAATTGATGTGTTTAAATCTGCTTGTTGTTTAGCAGAGATGGAAAAAATTAACGATAACGATTTAATCATTTTAAAAACAGCAGCGCTATATCACGATTCCGGATTTCTGTTGGATTACAATAATCATGAAGATGAATCCTGCAAAATGGTTTCCCAAATACTACCCACATTTGATTATACTTCCAATGAAATTGAAATTATTATTAATTTGATAAAATCGACTAAACTTCCTCAGTCGCCTAAAACACAACTTGAAAAAATACTGTGCGATGCCGATTTAGATTATATTGGAAGAGATGACTTCTTTATGATTGCACATAAGCTTTTTTGTGAATGGCATAAAAATGGCATCTTAATATCATTATCAAAATGGTACCAAATTCAAGTCGATTTTTTATTAAAGAATAATTATTTCACCCTTTCGGCAATAACATTAAGAGATGCAAAGAAAAAAGAAAATTTAGAAGAAATTTTAAATCTTTTAAAAGAAATTTGATTCGGAATTTTTTTATTTTATATATTTGTTTTCTCAAACAAACCTTTCTATGAAAATAAAAAAAGAAAATATTGTTCTTGTGCCAACCGATTTTTCAGAGGTGGCTAATTATGCGATTGATCATGCTGCAGGTATCGCAAAGCTTTTAGGAGGAAAAGTAACACTTCTTCATGTTATTAATAAAGATACGAAAGCATACTTAAAAAAAGAGAACTTAAGCGACGATACAATTAACGACAAACTAAAAGCAATAGCTTCGCTTGTTGAAAATAAATATAGTGTTAAACTTGATTATATTGCCGAAGAAGGAAGTATTTTTACTACTATAGCGAAAGTTACCAACGATATAAATGCGAAGATTATTGTTATGGGAACCCATGGCAAAATTGGGGTTCAACATCTTGTTGGCAGTTTTGCCCTTAAAGTAATTGAAAGCTCTCCAGTACCTGTTATTGTGGTTCAGGAAAAAGATTTTGGCAAAGGGTATAAAAATATACTTCTCCCTGTTGATGAATCTCCCGAATCTAAACAAAAAGTTAACTGGGCAATCCATATAGCTAAAATATTTAACTCTACCATCCATATTTATAATGTTCAACACAGCGACCAGTTTTTATCTGATGAAGTAGATCGTAATGTTGCTCAAATAAAAAAATTCCTAAAAGAAAGCAACGTTCAATTTGATGTTTATGACTGTCATAACAGCAAAAGCAATTTATGCAAAGATGTTATGGCTTATGCCGACCACATTAAACCGGACTTAATTATGATTATGACCAATCCAGCCCAACTTATGCCTAGTTTTATTATTAGTCCTTGGGCAGAACACGTAATATTTAATTCTTCAAAAATACCGACGATGTGTATTAATCCTGTTGATTTTGGAATAACATATATTGGTAATTAACATATGCGAATAATCCGAAAGCCGGTTATGCCGGCTTTTTTTATTAAAATTTGAAATGAATAAAGAAGACGTAAAAAATAAAATAATTCATCTTCGGAAAATAATTAACGAACATAATTATTGTTATTATGTACTGAATAAGCCAATTATAAGTGATTACGAATTTGATATTTTACTTCAAGATTTAATTGAATACGAAAAGAACTATCCTGAGTTTTATGATTCTTTCTCCCCAACGCAAAGAGTAGGCGGAGAAATTACCAAAAATTTTAATCAAATTAAACATACCTACCCGATGCTTTCGCTAGGGAATACCTATTCTTATGAAGATATAAAAGACTTTGACGATAGAATTAAAAAAACATTATTTGAAGATTATGAATATGTTTGTGAATTAAAATTCGACGGACTTTCGGTTGGACTTACATATGTTAACGGGAAGCTGAAACATGCAGTAACCAGAGGAGATGGAGAACAAGGAGATGATATTACGACCAATATAAAAACAATTAAAAGCATTCCTTTACAACTCAACGGAAATGATTACCCTGCCGAATTTGAAATACGTGGCGAGATTTTTATGCCTCATTCCAGTTTTATTCGATTAAATAAAGAACGAGAAGAAAACGATGAACTTCCTTTTGCGAACCCTAGAAATGCAGCTTCTGGAAGTATTAAAATGCAAGACTCCAAAGAAGTCGCAAATAGAGGACTCGATTGTTTTTTTTATCATATAATAGGAGAAAACCTCCCCTATTCTTCGCATTATGAAAACTTAAAAAAAGCCAAATTATGGGGGTTTAAAATTTCCGACTATATTGTAAAATGTTCAACCATAGAACATGTTTACGACTTTATTTCAAGTTGGGAAAAAGAACGATCTATTCTTCCATTCGATATTGACGGAGCTGTTATTAAAATTAATTCGTATGCCCAACAAAACATACTGGGTTTCACATCCAAATCGCCTCGCTGGGCTATAGCATATAAGTTTAAAGCCGAGAATGTATCAACTCAATTAATATCAATCGATTTTCAGGTAGGCCGTACCGGTGCCATTACACCTGTTGCTAATCTTGAGCCAGTACAACTGGCAGGAACTGTTGTAAAAAGAGCAACACTTCATAATGCCGATCAAATTGAGAAACTAAATCTGCACCACCACGATTTTGTTTTTGTTGAAAAAGGAGGCGATATAATTCCCAAAATTACCGGTGTTGACGAATCGAAAAGAGTTTTCGATAATGCAAAAAAAATAACGTTTATATCGCATTGCCCTGAATGTGGTTCTATCCTGATTCGAAACGAAGGAGAATCGAACCACTACTGTCCTAACGATATGGGTTGTCCTCCTCAAATTAAAGGAAAAATAGAGCATTTTATTAGCAGAAAGGCTATGAATATTGAGAGTTTAGGGGAAGGAAAAATTGAAATATTATTTAACAACAACCTTATAAATAATATTACCGATTTATATGATCTATCGTTTGACCAATTATTAGGCATAGAAAAAGAATACACCTTAGAAAATAATAAAAAACGCATTGTTAAGTTTAAAGAAAAAACAGTTCAAAATATATTAAAAGGAATAGAAGAATCGAGAAATGTTCCATTTGAACGTGTTCTTTATGCTATTGGAATAAGGTATGTTGGAGAAACCGTTGCAAAAAAATTGGCTCTATATTTTAAAGACATAAGCCATTTAGAAGAGGCTGCTTTAGAAGATTTACTTCAAGTTGATGAAATTGGAGATAAAATTGCCAACAGTATTATGAGCTTTTTCTCGAATAAAAAAAATATTGAATTAATTGAAAAGCTGAAAGAAAAAGGGCTACAGTTTAAAATGATAGAAGTTGAAGGAATGATTGTTTCCAATAAATTAAACGGGAAATCGTTTGTGGTAAGCGGTGTTTTTTCGAATTTTTCGAGAGAACAAATAAAAACGTTCATAGAAAAAAATGGGGGTAAAAATATTAGTTCTCTCTCAGCGAAAACAGATTATTTATTAGCCGGAGAAAAAATGGGTCCCGAAAAGAAAAAGAAAGCGGAGACACTAAAAATACCCATAATTTCAGAAAATGAGTTTTTAAAAATGATTGAATAATACCGATTGCATATATGTCATCGGCATAACCATTGTTAAAATTTAAAATATCCGTTGGACTATTTTAAATTTACAATTGGTATAATTTTTAAAACAAAAATTTATAAACTGCTACCGGCTTTAGCCGGTAGATTAAAAAAAATAACATAATTGGCTTTAGCCCAATAATTATACAATAAAAATAATATAATGCCTTTTGTAAAAGTATATATTCATTTTGTATGATGTACCAAAAATAGAATTCCATTTCTTGCAACTCCGTAAATACGGAAACAGCTTTGGCAATATATTAGAGAAAATGCGAAAGAGAAAAATATTTTTTCAAATCTAAAAAACTGATTATCTATTATCCCTTTTGGATTATTTGCATGGTATAAAAAACAGAAGTCGAGCCTACTATTTCCCTATTTTTGAATTATTAGCTTTTTCGTTGTTGTTACACTTTTTGATTTAATAATAAGCATATAAATGCCGTTGCTTAAATCATCCATATTTATTTGATTTTGATTTTGTTTCAAAACAGCTGTCTTTACTAATTTCCCCATCATATTATAAACATTCATTTCAAAATCTTCATTGTTTATATTTTGATAGTTTTCGGAATCAATATTTAAAGAAACCATATTGGAAGCAGGGTTTGGGAATAACGTAATTCCATTTTCATTTTTTGTTTGTTCTATTGTATTAACTGTATTATCATAAATATATTCAGTTATACCCTCGGAAGTACCAAACCAAACATTTCCAAAATGGTCTGTAGCGATTGAATATACAAATTTATCAATAAATCCATTTGTGATATTATAATTTGTAAAAGTAGTCCCATCAAATTTTGAAATATTATTTTTAGTCCCAAACCATTTATTGCCCTGTTTGTCAATGGTAATAGAATAAACAAGGTTATTTGCAAGTCCATTTGTGGTGTCATAAGTAGTCCATGTGCTTCCATTGAATTTAGAAACCCCTTTTTCGGTGCCAAACCATTTATTTCCAAGTTGATCTATGGCAATTGAATATACATAATTATGAGCAAGACCATCTGTTGAATCATAGGTAGTCCATGTGGTACCATCAAATTTAGTAACACCAGCATAGGTTGCAAACCATTTGTTCCCTTGTTGGTCTATAGCAATAGCAAAAACATAATCATCAGCAAGACCATCAGTAGTGGTATAATTTGTAAAAGTAGTTCCATCGAATTTTGAAACACCGCTAATAGTCCCAATCCATTTATTCCCTTGTTGGTCTATTGCGATTGAATTAACATAATTCTCGATTAGACCATTTTCAAAAGAATATTTTGTCCATGTAGTTCCATCAAATTTAGAAATGCCACTATAGGTCGCTATCCATTTAGTTCCTTGTTGGTCTATAGCAATTGAACTAACATAATCTTCTGGAAGTCCATTTTGGACAGTATACGTTGTCCATATTGTTCCATCGAATTTGGAAACGCCCCCATTCGTTCCAAACCATTTATTTCCTTGTTGGTCTATAGTAACGGAATTAATATTATCGCCGGTATGCCCATTCGTATTGTAAATAGAAAAATTTATTCCTTCTAATTTCACAACAGTAAATGTAGTTAGCAACCAAATATTTCCTTGAGAATCTGGGGCGACAAAACGAATTTCTTTATCGCCTGTGCCATTGGCTTCGGTATAGTTCATCCAATTAGTTCCATCAAATCTAAACACACCTCCCCCATAAGTTCCGAACCATTTAGTTCCTTGCAAATCAATAGCTACCGAACTAATATTTGTAAATGTAAGTCCGTTGTTTTCGTCATACGTTGTCCAAGTAGTTCCATCAAATTTTGAAACGCCACTAAAAGTCCCGAACCATATATTTCCTTGTAAATCGACAGCAATTGCATTCACATAATTATCTACAAGTCCGTTGTTTTTGTCATACGTAGTCCATGTGGTTCCATCAAATTTTGATACACCGCCACCATTCGTCCCAAACCATTTATTTCCCTGCTGATCTATGGCAACAGAAACAACATAATTATCAACAAGTCCGTTCGAAGTAGTATAATTAGTAAAAGTAGTTGCATTTAATTTAGAAACTCCATTATTTGTTGCAAACCATTTATTTCCTTGTTGGTCTACAGCAATAGCAAACACATAATTATCAGCAAGACCGTTTGAAGTGTTATAGTTAGTCCAGAAGGTTCCATCAAATTTTGACACGCCCCCACCATTAGTTCCAAACCATTTATTACCTTGCGAATCGGTAGCAGAAGAAATAACATAGTTATCGGCAAGTCCGTTTGAAGTTGTATATAATGAAATCAAGCTACCATTTAAATTTCTTTTTTCAACACCGAATTCTGTTCCAACCCAATAGGCATTGTTTTCAACAATTAAGCTATACGCATTTACCCTTGTATAATCAATCCAAGTTCCTTGAGAAAAAGAAATGAAGTAAGAAGAAAATAAGATAATAAAGAATGATAATAAATGTTTCATAGATTAATTTTTTAAAAATAATTTATTTGGTTGCAAATTAAATAAAAAAACTAAATTAATCACTAAATTTTTATGAATGGACTTTTATGGTTTATTGATACAGAAGTTTTTAATTAACCCCTAATTTTCGCAAATTATTCCAATAGCATATATATTCTTTGTTCGCGAACGTTTCAGCTTATCGGCTGATAAATTTAACGCGCCTGCCTTATTAGTTTATTGACTAACATATGGCTAAAATATGTAGAATTTTTATACCAATTGCCAGTATTTCATTAATTAGAAATAAATATCTAACTTAACAGGACAGTAAAGCCAAAAAATAAAATTTCTTAAAAAAGATATTCAAAAATATAGTATCCTAATAAATTAATTATCTGCGAGATAGTGATGAGTTTGTTAGATTTATTTTTCTTTTCTACTTGATTAGAAAAGAAACAAAATCCCGATAGCTATCCTTTAGATTTGCAAAATGAAAAGTTAGTTAGTTTTGTAAAA
>DAOLWT010000084.1:0-8838 GCA_035421345.1 Bacteroidales bacterium | reverse complement strand
GAATTAAAACATGTTTATTTACGTTTATTTTATTGCCAAAAAATAATGCTTCTCCTGAAATATATTCTATTGGACATTCTTTTTTAAGCGCTTCAATAATTTCAATAAATTTTAATATCATTTCTTCCGTAACATTCTCTTCTTTTTTTAAGATGGTATCTGCCCTTGACATCTTAAGCAAATAATTCATTGAATAGTGAAATAAATTAGTTATTTCATTCTTGGTATAAATTTCCGCAAGTTGAATGGAATATAAATCAAAAACGTCTTTTATTTTCACGTATTCTATTTTGAGCATAAAATTACACTATTTATTGTAATTTTGTCGATGTGATACAGGATTATTCCATATATATACAAAGATGTATTCAGCTCGCAGCTCAAGCACTCGGAAATACAGCCCCTAATCCGTTAGTGGGGTGTGTAATTGTTCACCAAGATAAAATTATTGGGGAAGGCTTTCATAAAAAGTACGGAGGCTTTCATGCTGAAGTAAATGCAATAAACGCAGTAAAAGATAAAGCCCTATTACCTAAATCTAGTTTATTTGTAAATCTTGAACCTTGTGCTCATTACGGGAAAACGCCCCCTTGTGCCGATTTAATTATTCAAATGCAAATTCCAAAAGTAATTATTGGTCATACCGACCCTTATGCTGAAGTTTGTGGAAAAGGAATTGAAAAACTAAAAAATGCACATATTGATGTGGTAACAGGTGTTTTAGCAAATGAATGCAGAGAACTTAATAAGCGATTTTTAACCTATCATGAGAAAAAACGGCCTTATATAATATTAAAATGGGCTCAAACAAAAGATGGCTTTATTAGTCCTTTAAATAAGGAAATAGGGCATCCTTATTGGATAAGCTCCGAGTTTCAGCGTATTTATGCACATAAATTAAGAACCGAAGAACAATCCATTATGATTGGCACAAATACGGCTTTAGCTGACAATCCACGGTTAACTTCACGACTTTGGGATGGTAAAAATCCTCTTAGAATTATTCTCGATAATAAATTACGTTTACCCCAAAACCTGCATGTATTCGATGATACGGTGCCTACTCTTGTATTTACTTCTGATACAAATAATCATTTCTCCTCTTTAAAATTAACAGAATTTGTAAAAATAAATTTTAATGGTTCTGTAGAAAAACAGATTTGTAATGTTCTTTATGAAAAAGGAATACAATCGGTTTTGGTTGAAGGAGGTCATGTTTTGCTTCAGCGTTTTATTAACGCCGGCTTATGGGATGAAGCGTACGTTTTTAAAGGTGACCAAGAATTTAAGCAAGGTGTTAAAGCCCCCATTATTAGCGGTGAAATTTACGAAGATCTTAATAGTGGAATCGATGGCTTAACGATTTTTAAAAAATAGCACTATGGGATACCTTTTATTAGCAATTTTACTTTCCACGGCTATTTTAATTGCATTTAAAATATTTGAAAGACTTCATATTCATATTACACAAGCTATTGTAACGAATTATTTGGTTGCCGCTTTATTCGGTTTTTTTATTTCCGATCATGTTACTATCACTTCTATTAAACAAAGTAGCTGGTTTAATTTAGCAATTGCCTCGGGTATAATGCTTATTATTACTTTTTATATATTCGCTATTTCAGCACAGAAAGCAGGAATTGCAATTACTTCTGTCTCTGGAAAAATGTCGGTAGTAATTCCTATTTGTATTGGTATTTTTTTTTATAAAGAACATGTTAATTTTATAAAAATAATAGGAATTACCTGTGCCATTTTTGCGTTTTTTTTAACTTTTTATAAAAATAGAACTGAAAATATTTCAGCTAAAAAGAATTTATTTATTTTACTTCCTCTTTTACTTTTTCTTGGAAATGGCATAAACGATTCACTTTTAAAACATGCAGAGAAATTTTATATTGAAAATAATTTGACGTTATTTTTATCAAGTGCTTTTTTAATTAGTTTTATGATAGGAATATGTATTTTGTTTTTCTCTGTTTTTATAAAAAAAATAAAAATTCAGTTTAAAAACATTATTGCCGGAACTATACTCGGTTTATTAAATTGGGGCTCTACCTTATATTTTTTAAAAAGTTTACGAATTTTCGAAAACATGATTGTTTTTCCTGTTTTTAATGTCTCTGTCGTAGCATTATCTTCTCTTTTGGGGTATTTTGTTTTTAAAGAAAATTTGTCGAAAACAAATTGGGTGGGAATACTTCTAGCAATAAGTTCAATTATTTTAATAACATTCTCTATTCCGAATTAATATTATGTTATTCGAAGACGAATATAAAACAATTGAAGCAAAAGTCGATGGGCTTTTTAAAGACCGTGGTAGTAAGTTCCTCGCCTTTGCTTATCCCGTTTCTACCGAAAAGGAAGCGAAAGAAATTATTAATGAAATACGCAAGGAATATCATGATGCTTGTCATCACTGCTATGCATACAGAATTGGTTCCGACAAATTACTATACAGAACAAGCGATGACGGAGAGCCTAGTGGCACCGCGGGGAAGCCTATTTTTAATCAAATTCTTTCCAAGGATTTAACGAATATTTTGATTATCGTTGTTCGATATTTTGGTGGCACATTATTAGGTGTTCCTGGATTAATAAATGCATACAAAACATCCGCCATAAATGCCCTTTCGTCTGCAGTTATAGTTTCTAAAACAGTGAATGAAGTGTATGAGCTTATTTATGATTACCCGGTAATGAACGAGGTAATGAAAATAATGAAAGATAAAGGACTGGAAATAAAATCAACCGACTTTTCACTCCTATGCAAAATAATATTTAGCGTTCGCAAAAATGATTCGTTAAATGTATATGAGATGTTGAGAAAAATATCCTCGTTAAAAATTAAATATTTATATACGGAGTAATTATCTATAATTGTCCTATTTTTGCAATAAGAAAGATAAAAGGGAATGAATAAAATATTAGTTATTCAAACATCCTATTTAGGAGATGTTATTCTGGCTACCCCTGTTGTAGAGAAGCTACATCAAATGTATCCGGAATCAACGATCGATTTCCTTCTTCGAAAAGGGAATGAAAGTTTATTTGAGGGACATCCTTTTTTACATAAAATTATTATTTGGGACAAAAAGAAAAATAAATACAATAACTTATTTTATGTTCTTAAAGAAGTTCGAAAAAACAAATATGATTTAATTCTAAACTTTCATCGACATGCTTCATCTGGTTTTATTACTATATTCTCGGGAGCTAAACAAACAAGAGGTTTCAATAAAAATCCTTTTTCGCTATTCTTTTCAAAACGTTTTCCTCATAAAATAAATAAAAACGATTTTTCCGTACATGAAGTGGATAGAAATCTTTCATTAATTGAAAATAGCGATAAACAACGAATAATGCCTCGCTTATATCCGAGTGAAAGTACTTTTGAAAAAATACATTCTTATACTAAATCCAAATACATTTGTATTGCTCCTGCCTCGGTATGGTATACAAAACAGTTCCCTACAGAAAAATGGGTTGAATTAATTAAATATATTAAAACCGATTACCTTATCTATTTTCTTGGATCTTCCAATGAGAAAAATTTATGTGAAGAAATAATTTTTAAATCTAACAACAAAAATTGTATTAATTTTGCAGGGGAAATTTCTTTATTAGAAAGTGCGGCACTTATGAAAAATGCTTTTATGAATTACGTGAACGATTCGGCACCATTGCATATAGCTTCAGCTATGAATGCGAATGTAACGGCTATTTTCTGTTCTACTATTCCTGAATTTGGCTTTGGCCCTTTATCGGAAAATTCCGTTATTGTACAAACTAACCAAAAACTCTTATGTAAGCCTTGTGGAATTCATGGGTTTAAAGCTTGTCCTGAAAAACATTTTAAATGTGCTACTACGATTAATATGAATACACTTTTACAACCATTTAAAAATAATACGAATTTGTAATTATGTTGCAAGAACTTGAAAATGCCGTTTCTATTATGAAAAAAGGAGGAGTTATTCTTTATCCTACCGATACGGTATGGGGTATTGGGTGCGATGCTACTAATTTTACGGCAACAGATCGAATTTATAAATTGAAAAAAAGAAGAGAGTCAAAAAGCATGATTATTCTAGTAAACGATATTAATATGTTACAAGAATATGTCTCTGATTTACCCGATATAGCGTTAGATTTAATTAATACATTCGAAAAACCAACTACGATTATCTATCCGCATGCCAAAAATATAGCTAAAAACTTAATAGGAAGCGATGGGAGTATTGCTATTAGAATAGTAAAAAATGATTTTTGCAATCAATTAATTCATCTTTTAGGAAAACCAATTGTGTCTACTTCTGCGAATATCTCTGGAGAACAAACTCCTTTATCCTTTAATAAAATTTCAAACGAAATAACGCAATCCGTCGATTTTATCGTTTCTATAAATCATGATAAAATTAATCAATTTAAACCATCCACCATATTAAGACTTATGGAAAATGGCGAGTTTAAAGTAATTCGACAATAGAAAATTGAATATAATAGAAAAACATCCCGTATTTCAACTTGTTTCTAACGTTGCTTCCGAATTAAATATGGAAACCTATGTTATTGGTGGCTATGTAAGAGATATGATTTTAAATCGGAATAGTAAAGATATTGATATTGTTGTTAATGGTAGTGGAATTGAACTGGCAAAGAAGCTTGCTCAAAAAATAGGATCTTCGGTAAACGTTTTTAAAAATTTCGGAACTGCTTCAATTCATTACGATGATATAGAATTAGAATTTGTTGGCGCACGCAAAGAATCCTATCGAAGTAATTCCCGAAAACCTATTGTTGAAGATGGTACTATAAAAGATGACCAAAACAGAAGAGATTTTACTATTAATGCACTCGCCGTTTCTTTATTTCCTTTTAAACCAACCGAAATAATTGATCCTTTTAATGGATTAGATGATTTACAAAAACGTATTATTAGAACCCCTCTTGACCCTAAAATAACTTTTTCTGACGACCCATTAAGAATGCTTAGGGCTATTCGTTTTGCAACACAACTTAATTTTGAAATAGAAGAAAATACCTTTCTTGCTATTAATCAAACAAAAGAACGTATCTCTATTATATCAAAAGAGCGTATTACAGAAGAGCTTAATAAAATAATTTTATCCGAAACTCCTTCAAAAGGATTTATTCTACTGGATAAATCGAATTTACTTCCTTTAATTTTTCCAGACTTAGCTGCATTAAAAGGAACTGAAATATATAAAGGAAAGGGACATAAAGATGTCTTTATTCATACCCTTGAAGTGCTAGACAAGATTGCAAAACAAACAGATAATTTATGGCTTCGATGGACTGCACTTCTACATGATATTGGGAAGCCTAATTCAAAGAAATTTGATTCTAATAACGGATGGACGTTCCATGGACATGAGTTTATTGGAAGTAAAATGATACATTCCATTTTTAAAAAAATGGCCCTTCCGTTAAATGATAAAAAAAAGTATGTAGAGAAACTGGTATTATTACATCTTCGCCCTATCGTTCTTTCCGAAGAAGTGGTTTCTGATTCGGCTGTGCGAAGACTTTTATTTGAAGCCGGAGATGATATTGACGATTTAATGCTCCTCTGTGAAGCAGATATTACTTCAAAAAACAAAGAAAAAGTAATTCGATTTCTTAATAATTTCGAATTAGTTAGAAATAAATTAAAAGAAATTGAAGAAAAAGACAAAATTAGAAATTGGCAGCCCCCTATTGATGGCGCATTTATTATGCAAACATTTCAAATAAAACCCTGTGAAAAGGTCGGTATTATTAAAAATGCAATTAGAGAAGCTATTCTTGACGGAATAATTGGTAATGATTTCGAAGAAGCTAAAAATCTGATGTATAAAGAAGCCGCAAAGTTAGGGCTAATAAAAAAAGAATAAATTTTTTTTAAAAAATTTGAAAATTGGAATAAAACACTTTATCTTTATATCGTTAAATTCAAAGAGTCATAAACACATAAAAGAAAAATTTAAAGATTATGCATGCATACAGATTTAGAGTATTATTGGAAGATGTTGAAGATTTTTACAGAGATATTGAAATAGCGGCTTCAAGTACATTTGCTGATTTTCATAAAGCAATAATACAGTCTGTAGATTTTGATGGCAAAGAATTGGCTTCATTTTATATCTGCGACAGCAAATGGAATAGGAAAAAAGAAATTACCTTAGAAGACATGAGCGACGAGGATGAAGACGAGGATGAAGTTTCAAACGCTCCCTTGCTTATGAATAAATGTGTTCTTGCCGAATATATCGACGATCCACACCAACGGTTAGTATATGTTTACGATTTTCTTAATATGTATGAATTCTTTATAGAATTAAGTAAAATAATTCCGGCCGACCCAAAAGTTAAATATCCTAGATGTGTTCGTAAGTTAGGTATTGTTCCTAAACCCGGCAGCCCTATTACATCATCTAGAGTTTCTGCCGATTTCGATGAAGAAGAATTGTTTATTGAAAATGAAACATCATTGAAAGATGATGATGATTCTCTCGGTCTTTATACCGATACGGATACCGAACCCGAAGGGGCAGGAGAAGTATTTGATGATGATAAATTCTAAAAAAAAACTAATTGTTATTTGTGGCCCAACCGCTGTTGGAAAAACATCTTTTAGTATAGCGTTAGCTCAAAAACTTCAATCAGAAATTTTATCTGCTGATTCTAGGCAGTTTTATCGTGAACTAAAAATTGGAACAGCTCCTCCTTCTGAGCTTGAATTAAAATTAGTTCCCCATCATTTTATTGGGCATCTTTCTATTCAGGATACTTATAATGTATCGATGTATGAAAAAGAGGCAAATAATAAAATAAATACGATTTTTAATCATACGAATAACATAGTTGTAGTTGGAGGCTCCGGATTATATATTAATGCTCTTATTAATGGCATTGACGACCTCCCCGACCCTGATGACTCAACTCGGTCCTATTTAAAATCAATTTTTCAAAATGAAGGAATAGAATCATTAAGAAAATTATTAAAAAAACTTGATCCAGAATACTATCTTATTGTAGACCTTCATAACCATAAACGATTAATGCGAGCACTAGAAGTATGTATTACCAGCGGTAAAACATATTCATCTTTAAGAAAAAATATATTTAAAGAAAGAAATTATCAAACCATTTGGGTAGGGCTTGAAAGACCTAGAAACGAACTGTTCGATATAATTAACAGCAGAACCGACCTGATGATAAACCATGGCTTAGTGGAAGAAGCCCATAAATTAATATCTTTTAAACATTTAAATGCATTAAATACAGTAGGCTATAAAGAATTATTTGAATATTTAGAAAATAAAACCTCGTTAAATAAAGCAATCGAAAATATTAAAACAAATACCCGAAGATATGCAAAAAGACAACTTACTTGGTTTAAACGAATTCCTGAAATAAATTGGTTCAATACCGAAAATAAAAATGAAATAATCGAATTTATCTTATCAATTAATTAAAGATAAACTTTGTTAGGTAATTTTTTTTTGTAAATTTGCAATATAATTGGCTCCGTAGCATAACTGAATAGTGCATCTGACTACGGATCAGAAGGTTGGGGGTTTGAATCCCTCCGGAGTCACTAAAATTTTAACCTTTCGTTTTTTTAACGGAGGGTTTTTTTTAATTCATATTTTCTTTCTATTTTTAAGGAAATTTTAATTTTTGTTGATTTTTATAAAATTATTCATCTTTTGAAAATATTCATTAAAATAGTATTCGCCACTCTTCTTTTTTCCTTATCAATAGAAGGATTCAGTCAGAAGTCCTTTACTACAACTACTCCTCTTTTTAAATTAGGAAAAAAGGAAAACGATTCCAAAAATGGTTTATTTTTTGGAGCAAACCTTGGGTTTTATTTCGCAAATAAATATAATGCTCAATATTATAACGGTAAAGGCATTAATAGCGTTGATTCGGTCATTTTTCACCCATATAACTACACCAATATTAAACAAGCGCTGCAACACGATTTTCTTCTTTCAGAATTACCTAGCAATTTAAAGTATTCACCCGCATTAATGATTGGTTTGTTTTTTAAATATAGCTTCCTTAAATCGGCTTTTTTCATACAGTTTAATTTTTCTAAATTAACAACAAAAGATATTTTTACTATACAGTATAACGACCCATTTAACCCATCGATACCAATTTATAAACAAGAAAGTATTCACGGAGCAGAACAACGTGCGAATATTGATGTGGGATACTCATATACTTTTTCACCCGACAAAAAAACCAGGCCTTATATTGAATTAGGTGTTAACCTGAATAATACCAAATTAATTGAGAATAGAATAAAAATAGAGAATTTAGATTTCAGTATTATTAACCCTTCAACATCGTATTATAAGTTTAATGAAGGAGGTATTGGAATGGGCGCATTTATTGGCTCGGGCGTAGAACTCGTTTTTAGTGATATTGTTTCCGTAAACCCCGGATTTAATATATATTACAATAAAACTAAATTGGGTGACTATTATAAATTTAAACCAAATTATGCTATTTTTGTAAGAGTTGTATTAAACGGATTATTATAATGTTTATACGTTATTATGAGCCATAAAAAAGGGAAAATTTTACAACTTTCTTTTATTTCTAATTCTTTTCTGTGAGTATATTTAATAAAAATCTGTAAAAACGCATTCATAAAATCATGAAAAGCTTGAAAATATGTTGGTGGGTCTTGTCGTCTGCCCTATATTTGCAGCTTTTGGGATAATTTAAAATTTCCGTTAGACCATTTTAAATTTACAATTGCTATAAAATACCAAATATTGAAGTTGAAATTTATTTAATACCGATATAATATTTATG
>DAOLWT010000083.1:0-8852 GCA_035421345.1 Bacteroidales bacterium | reverse complement strand
TTCCAAATATTTTTTCACAGGCAGAGGAAATTTCTCCGAGTGTTGCTCTTTTTCTGGCAGCATCAATAGAAAGTGCTAATAAATTACCTTCTCCTGTTTCGCATGCTTTAGTAATTTTATTTAAAGCGTCTTGTACTTCTTGATTATTTCTTTCTGCTTTTAATTTTTTTATTCTCGTAATTTGCGAATCTCTTACAGCAGAATTATCAACTTCTAAAATATCAATAGGGTCTTCTTTATCTAATTTAAATTTATTTACGCCAACAATAATGTCTCTTCTAGAATCAATCCGGGCTTGCTTTCTTGCTGAAGCTTCTTCTATTCTCATTTTAGGAAGACCTGTTTCAATGGCTTTTGCCATTCCTCCCAATTCTTCAATTTCCTGAATTAATGTCCATGCTTTATGTGCAATTTCATTTGTCAGCGATTCCACATAATACGATCCGGCCCAAGGGTCAATCGCTTTACATATATTTGTTTCGTCTTGAATATAAAGTTGTGTATTTCTTGCTATACGAGCAGAAAAATCGGTTGGCAGTGCAATGGCTTCATCTAGTGCATTGGTATGAAGCGATTGTGTATGACCTAAAGCAGCACCCAACGCTTCTATACAAGTACGTGTAACATTATTAAATGGGTCTTGTTCTGTTAAACTCCATCCCGATGTTTGACTATGTGTTCTTAAGGCGAGCGACTTTGGATTTTTTGGATTAAATTGTTTTACAATTTTTGCCCATAACATTCTTGCTGCTCTCATTTTGGCTATTTCCATGAAATGATTCATTCCAACAGCCCAGAAAAAAGAAAGACGTGGTGCAAACGTATCTATATCCATTCCTGCATTTACACCTGTTCTTAAATATTCCAATCCATCAGCTAACGTATATGCCAATTCAATGTCAGCAGTAGCTCCTGCTTCCTGCATATGATAACCGCTTATACTTATAGAATTAAATTTAGGCATATTCTTCGAAGTAAATTCGAAAATATCGGCAATAATTTTCATGGAAGGAAGCGGAGGATAGATGTACGTATTACGTACCATAAATTCTTTCAAAATATCATTTTGTATGGTTCCGCTTAATTTTTCTAAACTTACTCCTTGTTCCTCAGCAGCTACA
This sequence comes from Bacteroidales bacterium, assembly GCA_035421345.1. Taxonomy (GTDB): domain Bacteria; phylum Bacteroidota; class Bacteroidia; order Bacteroidales; family CG2-30-32-10; genus DAOLWT01. The sequence goes on along the minus strand of DAOLWT010000083.1, from coordinate 7,731 downwards.
ATATAAAATGCCAAAATAGGCAATACAGCACCATTCATGGTCATAGAAACCGACATTTTATCTAAAGGAATTTGATCGAATAAAATCTTCATATCTAATATTGAATCGATAGCAACTCCGGCTTTTCCAACATCTCCCATTACTCTTTCATGATCGGAATCGTAGCCACGATGTGTTGCTAAATCGAATGCAACAGAAAGTCCCATTTGTCCGGCTGCTAAATTTCTTCTGTAAAAAGCATTTGATTCTTCTGCTGTTGAAAATCCTGCATATTGCCTAATAGTCCAGGGTTGTAAAACATACATGGTGGAATATGGGCCTCTTAAATAAGGAGGAATACCGGCGGCATAATCTAAATGTTCCATGCCATTCAAATCTTCTGAAAAATAGACAGGCTTAACAAGAATTTGTTCTGCCGTTAACCATTCATTGTTTGATTTATTTTTCTTTTCCCATTCTTTCAATGAAATATCATTTTTAGAATGAATATCTACGTTTTTAAAATCAGGTCTCATATATTTAAAACTCTTTTTACTTCATTAAAAAAATTAAATTATTCCCATAAGATGTTGATACTTGCCAAGTGTTTCCAAAACATTGGTTCGTACATGAATAAAATCACTTACCCCTGCTTCTTTTAATTGACTCACTGAATCAACCGGATTTCCAGCAACAATTAGGTGAACATCATTTTTTGCTGTTTTTATTTTATTGCTTGCTTCCGGAACAAATGTTACATATTCATCATCGGAACTGCAAAATACAATGAAATCGGCTTTTGATGAGATTGCCGCATTTATTCCTTCTTCTGCTGTTTTAAATCCGGGATTATCAATAAGGGTATATCCTAAACAACCAAAAAAGTTAGTTGCAAATCCGGCTCTTGCTTTTCGCATGGTTAAATTTCCATAAGTAAACAAAAATACGGTCGGTTTTTTATTCCCTGCTTTTTCGTATGCTTCTGTTGACAAACGTAATGCTTCAAACGTATGTGCTCCTCTGTATTGCTTGAGTTTTGCTAACTCATTTACTTTTGCATGAGGACGAATATGTTCGAGTTGATTTTCTTTTAAATTTGGATATTGATTTACGCCTACAAAAATTTGTTTTCGCATAGCAATGTCCATATCCCTTTTCTGACATACTTTTTCAATTTCTTGCTTTATATATCCGGATTCTATGCTTTTTATAAAGCCTCCATTTTTTTCTATTGCTAGAAATAATTTCCAACTTTCTTCAATAATCAAATGTGTTAAATTTTCAATGTAATAAGAACCGGCAGCCGGATCGGTTACTTTATCCAAATACGATTCTGATTTTAATATTAATTGTGTGTTTCTGGCAATACGTTCCGAAATATCGTCCGATTTTTTAAAAGTAGCATCAAAAGGATAAACCGTCATGGAATCACAACCACCTATTGCTGCCGACATCGCTTCCGTTGTATTTCGAAGCATATTATTATACGGATCATAAATTGTTTTATTCCACGAAGAAGTTACTGCATGAACATGCATTTGCATTGATTTTTCATTTTTAGGCTTATATTGTTCTACTATTTTTGACCACAATAATCTTGCTGCACGTAATTTTGCAATCTCCATAAAATAATTTGACCCTATCGCAAAAACAAATTGCATTTTAGAAGCTATTTGATCAACCGATATATTATTCTCTGTAAGTTGAGCCAAGTATTCGTTTGCAGATGATAAAGAAAAAGCAATTTCCTGAACAATAGAAGCACCCGCATTGTGAAAAGAAGAGCCGTTTACGGTTATAACTTTAAAATTGGGTAATTCTTTTGCAACATTATTAACATAAGATGCAGCTTCATTAAAATTTTCGTGCTGTGAAGAAAAATATTTCTCGTATAACAAATAATATCCCAACGGATCGAAGCTAAAACTACCCCTTACAAGGCTGGTATCAATTTTTTGTCTTTTTACTTCTTCATTAAATAAATTAAAAATAACAGGGAACGAATTTGCTGCAGTAAAATGAATTGATATTTTCGTTAAATCAATTCCTTTTAATAGAATTTCCATCTCCGATGAAAGTTCAATTTCTTTTGCATTAAATCCAATTGCATTAGCTCCTTTCGAAATAGCGTCGAGAGCTATTCTATTCGCTTTATCTGCTTTTAATTCTTCCGTATCTTGTCTAACCTCCCACGCATTTTCATTTTTATTTCCTCTTATATAAGGAAATTCTGAAGGCGGAGCATTTAAATAGGTTAACGATTCTAAATTTTCTTTTCTGTAATATGGTTTTGCATTGATTCCTTCAATCGTTTTCCATATTAGTTTCTTTTCATAATCTGCTCCCTTTAAATCAATATTAATTTTTTCTTCCCACTCTTTTGTAGTAATAGGAGAAAATTCAGGGAATAATTTTTTGTTATTCGATTTTTCAGCCATTGTAATATTATTTTCTATCTATATTATTAAATTTAAATGTTCAAAATTACAATTTTTTTATGAATTAGTTATTTAAAAACCAATGAAATATTATGGTCTTTTTATACAAAAAAAGACTTAACCAATTTGTTTGAGAGAATATAATTATGTAGAGAAAGAGAATATACTAAAAATCGTAGTAAAAATTATGAAGACTGGTACGAATACCAAAATAAATAAAAGTACTGTGTTTATTTATGATAACCGATTTTTCTGTTCTATCTGAAATACCCAATGAAATATTAAGGTTAGTAGATAAATTGAGCAGGTAACTAATTTTAAAATCTTTATATGTAAGTTTCGTTTTAATTCCTTGTCCGATGTAATTACCGTATTCTTTGGGATGTGTATCATACGATTTAAAAATATCTTTCCCAAAATTAACACCATCAATATCGGCACCATATACTGCATGATTAAACTTAAATTCGGCAAAAAAACGTTTCACATTATATTTTAAGAAAGAAACAGATTCTCTAAAATTAGCTCCTAGCGGGTGAGCTAAAGCTTGATTATAATGTGCGTAATTTTGCAAAGTAGAGCGACTTGTATATGTATAAGGCCTTACCGAATTAAACTCTGTTTGCAGATATAAATTCTTTAATCCAAAAATATCATACGATTTAAATCCGAGTTGAAAAGCTTGTTTGTTTGCCCACCAACCGCTACCAGGTATTACTTCATGAATTTTAAATTCATCTAATAATAATTGTCCATATACAACATTATTTTTTCTAATCTTGTACGAAACATTTAATCCCATAAGTGCATTATCGGGAGAACCTAATGAAAATTCAACCGGTCGGAAAAAAATAACAGGATTTAAATAATTTATGTCAAAGCCCCTAAAACCGGTACTATCTTCTGCTTTCCAAATAATGGATTCAAATAAACCTATGTTTAATCTTTTATTTACGGCATAACTCAAATAATGAAAAGTTCCATATTTTTTATGAAATCCCAAGTCGTATGAATAAGGAGTTTTCAAATCTTGGAATTCGGCATATAAATTAACATATTTAAATCGCCAAATATTGGTTGAAATTTTTAAGTAAGGATAATTAAAGGCATTATCGGAAATAAGCAAAGAGCGATAACCATCACCCCAAAAATTTTTACCATGTCCGAATTGGATATTAACATATTTTGATGGGGTATAAGAAATATATCCACTTGCCCAAGCATAATCAAAACCGGAACCTTTAAAATCTTTTATTAAGCCTTGTCCGGGAACTACACGATAAAGTTGAATATTTTTATCGAGATATTCAATAAATTTAGCTTGATTTTCGTAAAAAGTGGTAAAAAACGAAAATTTCTTTTGTATTGACCCTTCTACTTGAAAGCCTCTTGTATTAACGAATTTCATTTCGTCATTTTTAACCAAGTCTTTACCCAATTCAAAATTAACAGCAGGATCGATTGTTAAATTCAATCCATCTTTATTAATATGGATTAAATGTTCGTTAAATAATTTTCTTCCAATTCGAGTCTTTGTATTTTTATTTAAGGTAGATTGTAAGGAATCAATATCTACTATTTTATTTAATTCGGAGTATAACCAAGGTTTAATGGCGGTATGAAAAAACGTATCGGGAGCGGAGACTTTTTTTTCTAAGGAAATTAAAAAAGGGTTATTTAATGGGAAATTTAACTGTTGTGAAAAAAGCAGAAAAGGGAAAAAAAAGAATAGAAGAAGGATATATTTTGATTTCATTCTTTATTTACCTTCTGTTAAAAACTGCTCATTTGTTTCATTTACTTTGTCTACATTTTTACTTGGAGATAACAATGCATTTTTTAATTTTCTTAAAATTAACGTTATGGGGATTAAATACAACAAGGTAGCTAAAACAAATAATATTAATGTTAGCCATAGAATACCAATATATTGAAGTTGATATGCAATAAAAATGAAAACAATAGTAAATACAGAGAGAATAATAGTTGCCTGGATATGAGTATATCCTAAATCTAGTAATTTATGATGAATATGACCTCTATCGGCTTTAAAAGGCGATTGTTTGCGCATAACTCTTACAATCATAACCCTCAAGGTATCATATAACGGTAAAATTAGGATTGCTATTGATACAGCCGGAGCTGATTCAATTTTATATTTTCCTATAGTAAGCAAATTAAATTCATTAAACTGAATTACCAATACTGCTATAACAAAACCCACTAATAAGGATCCGGTATCACCCATAAAAATTTTATATTGTTTTTTGGATAAGTTGAATCTTAAAAAACCGACAAGAGAACCGGCTAATGCAAAACACAATACAGCATATTGAAAATGTTGCGTAAGAAAAAACCAACTGCCAAACGCAAATGATGAAACAATACCAATAACACTAGCTAATCCATCAATTCCATCAATTAAATTATAGGAATTAATAATTACAATAAAAACAAATATGGTAATTAAAAAACTATAGATATATGATATTTCGTTAATTCCTAAAAAACCATGAAAATTGGTAATCCGAATATCGGCAAAATAAATAATAGTAGCAGAAGCAAAAATTTGAGTTGCTATTTTACTATACGGAGAAATAATAAAAATATCATCTTTAAGACCGCTAAAAAAAATAATTAAACAACCGGCTGTAATAAAAGGAAGTGGGGGGAAAACGATATAGGATGAAAATAATAAAGCAGAAATAATAAAACCGGCAAAAATAGCAATGCCCCCAAGCGTAGGCACAGCCCCTTGGTGAGAAGTTCTTCCATTAGGCAAAGCACATAACATTTTAGCTTTAGCCAGTGTAACTATAGGAGGAACAGATAAGTAACTGATTAAGCAGGCGGAAATAAAACTTAATAAAACTCCCCAATAATCTATATTGTTTAAATTCATGTTTTATTTATAATTGTGCAAATTTATTAATTTTTTAATATTAATTAAACTTTAAACATATTCTATTTAACGCTAAATATATTTAATTTATCGCTAAACATACTTATTATTTTAATAACCTATTTATTTTCAAATAGTTATTTAAAAACAAGAAGGTCAAATTCCGATGAATCTGACCTTTGTACGATGAATATTTTAAAAAGTTATATTACATTTAATAATATTTAGTTGTTGTTTTTTGTTTTCTTTTTTTATTTTCATTAAAAAATAACATTGGAATTAATTTAATATATTGCCAAGCTCGACTACCTATTCTTTTAGGTTCTTTTATTATTCTATATAACCATTCTAATTTTAAAAACAACATCCATTTTGGAGCCCGTTTTAAAGCTTTTATTCCAGAATAAAAGTTAAATATTGCCCCAAAACCAAACATTACACCCTTATTTATGTGAGGTAATAATTTTGCCATAAATTTTTCTTGTTTAGGAGCGCCTAATGAGACCCATATTATGTCCGGGTTATTAGTATTTATATCCATTGCGATGGATTTGTAGTCAAAATCATCTACATCTTTAAATGGTAACGTTTTAAAATACATTTCTTTAATTAAAGCATTATATTGTTGTAGATTTAATTTTAATCCATTTAACACTTCTTCTGTATTTCCTAGAAAATAATATTTATACTTTTTTTCTTTTATATATTTAATAAATAAATCAGCACCAATATATGTGGAAAATTTTTTATGATAAATAAGGCTTGCCAAAAATGCAATAGAACTCCCATCACAAATATTAACTAATGAATTATTAATTATTTCTAAATATTCTTTATTTTTATTTGCTTGAGCAAGAATATTTCCTTCAACAGAACACACATACCCTTTCTTGCCACTGGTAATAGTATTTTCAATTATTTGATCAACTTTTTGTTTGTCAAATTCCAGGTTTATATTAAAATATCTTTTTCTTTCCATTTAATTATTTTAAAAAGCAACACCCCAATATATAAAAGTTGTTTTTGTTAATGCTTCCATAAAATGATTACACTTTTCAGGAACCATAATAAAAGTTCCTTTTTTGCATTTTATTTCTTTATTATCAATAAAAAAATTAACAATTCCTGATTCAAAAAAATAAAATTCTTCCATTGAATGATGTAAATGTTCCTCAATTTTTTCTCCGGCATTCAAATATCCTTTTGCTGCTTGCATTATTTGTGATTTACAATTATTCTGAGTAATAAAGACTTTCTTCTTGCCACTTTGATGTGACGTATTAACAAATTTAATTTCGGATAAATGTTTAAAAATATAATTATTTTTCATTTTCAATTTGTTGTTTTATCCATACATATTGTTCTCGCAATCCTTCTTCGAGTGTTATTTTAGGTTCCCAACCCAAAATAAATTTTGCTTTTGAATAATCAGCACTTCTCGCTTTGTCTCCTTCTGGTTTAGAAGTATCATAAAATATCGTTATCTCTTTCCTGGAAATATTTACAATTTTTTCGGCAATTTCTTTTATTGAAGTACACATGGACGGACCTAATTGAATATGCCCTTTTTTCCACCCTTTTTTTAATGCTAATACGATCCCATTTACAATATCATCTACATGTACAAATGCACGCCCTTGCTCTCCACTTCCCCATACATTAAATGGTTCTGTAGGATAATTAATTGCTTTTCTAATTAATGCTGGAATTACCTGGCTCCGTTCGCCATAGTCGCAAGGAGACCCATAAACATTATGAAACATAAGTGAACATGTGGGGATTCCTGTTTCTTTTTCCAATAATTCAGTTTCATATTGACCCATTAGTTTACTCCATCCATAAGCAGATTCGGGCAAAGCAGGGTACAACTCTTCTTCCCTTAAGGGTATTACATTCAATGAATTTTGTCGGGTTAAAGGGAAACTACATGCAGTTCCCACATATATGAACCCCTTTATAGTATTTTTGAATTTACGTACCGATGCAATGGTATTAGAGTTAATTAGTATGTTATTGCGAAATAGCCCTCCTTGGTTGTTAAAAACATAATCAATACCCGCTACAATATCTGCAAGGTGGATAACGTAGTCAACTTTAGCAATAATTTCTTCTGCAATACCAGGTGTTAATAAATCATAATTAAAAAAGTGTGTTTTTACTGGGATTACAGGTTGATTATTTTCATCGTTTAGATATGCCATTTTCCCTCGCCAAAGGTTATCAATAACATATACTTCATTCTCTTCTCTAACTAATTTTTTTACTAAATTAGACCCTATCATCCCGGCACCACCGGTAACTAATATTTTATTCATAACTAAATTGTTCTGTATAATTTTTTTATTTCAGTAGCTACAACCTCTAAATCAAAATTATTTTTTGCAAATGTACATCCATTTTTCCCAATCATAT
>DAOLWT010000082.1:0-8880 GCA_035421345.1 Bacteroidales bacterium | reverse complement strand
CTTGTTTTGTATCAAAATTTTCTGAAGGCCATTCTTCACTTTGATTAAAAAACATAGTATTCTAATCTATTAATTATCAGTGTGTTAGGAATGTGTTAGATAGATTGTAAATTTAAAATAGTCCAATGGATATTTTAAATTTTACAATGGTAATGCCGATGACATATATGTTATAGTACAATTTATTGGACTATAACATATATGCTTTCGGTATTACATTAATTTTTGATAAACTTTCCACCAACGATCTGGCATTTCTTCTTTTAATGCCGTTTTATAATCTAAATAAGAACAGGGGACCAAATAATGGCGTTCGTATTTGTTTTTTAAGTTAGTTGGACAAGGGACTTCCATCCACCATCTATCACTTTTTTTGCTTTTAAAAAATACAATTTCGTGATTGTGGTTTTTTATAGAAACACGGTATTTTAAATATAATTTCTTGTCTTTTAAAGGGAAATCATTTTTTCTGTTATAAAAGCCGTCAATAAAATACCAAATCATTTGTGCTGTTAAATGAGCGGTTTGTCCGTTATGGTCGTATTTGGGGTTTAACTCATAAAAACCGATAGAAGATAACTTGTCACTGAGTCCGGCATATCTAGCAATTTGACAAGCTTCTTCGCCGTAAAATCCGTTAGGAGAGGCATGCGCATTACCCGGTGCTTCTGCTTGTCGAATACTCGAAATATCGAACGATACCATATCTGCATTTCTAACAAAAGGCTCCACTTCTTCTATGTTTTTTCGAACGTATCCGAGTCGATACACATCAAAATATAGTTTTTCCATTAATTCAATGGCGTCCTGATCAACAAAATAAGTTTGATAACCCAAATTGGTATAATTGAATAAAAAATTGGGTTGATGCATGATTATTTTGCTCAAATAAGTGGTGGAATTAATATCTAGGTCGGCTCTTCCTAAATCGAAACGAGAATCAACAGAAACAATATTAATAATTTGACCTAAACTTTCGTAAGCCAAGTAATTAGCATATGTAATATCTTGTGAACCTCCAATTATTACAGGTATTATATGAAGTTTAAGTAATTCTGAAACCACCGTTTTTACAGCGAAATAAGTATCTTCTATTTGGTGTCCTTGTATAATATTTCCTAAATCGGTAATTCTTGTTTTGTAATTTCCCTGATATAATTTGTAAATGTATTTTCTAACTTCATCGGGAGCCATGGAAGTGCCTTGGTTAAGCAATGCATTCCGGTCTTCTTTAACTCCAATAATAGCAATATCTGTATCTTCCAAAGAAGGGAAATAATCTTTTTTTATGTGTGAACGAATAATATTTGCCAGTTTACCCGGGCGTAAATCATCGTTTTCAAGCAATAAGTTTTCATCAACAGGTTCAAAATATACAGAAATATCTATCATACTTATTTCTTTGTTTTCCTTTTAGGTTTTTTTTCAGTAGTTTTATTTTGATCTTCGGCAATTTTTAAACAATCATTCAATGTTAAATTTTCCGGTTCTGTTCCTTTTGGAATTTTAAAATTATTTTTTCCAATAGCTATATATATTCCCCATCTTCCTCTAAGTACTTTAACTTCTTTGTTCTCAGGAAATTCTTTAACTAATTTATTAATATCTTTTTCCCTTTTCTCGAGTATTAATTCAATGGCTCTACTTTCAGTTAACGTAGTAGGATCATCGGTTTTTTTCAACGAAATAAATTGGGATTTATGTTTAATATAGGGCCCGAAACGACTTACGGAAACAATTAAATCATCTTCTTCAAAACGACCAATTGTTTTAGGAAGTTTAAATAATTCCATGGCTTCATCGAAGGTAATTGTTTCAATACTTTGCCCTTTCAATAGTCCTGCAAATCGTGGTTTTTCTTCACTTTCAGTATCGCCTAATTGAACAATAGGTCCAAATTTTCCAATTTTTACAAATACATTTTTTCCACTAACAGGGTCTTTACCCAACAATTTTTCTCCACTTACTCTTTCCGATGTTTTAGTTGTTTCTTCAATTTGTTGATGAAACGGGAAATAAAATGTTTTTATAACATCATTCCATATTTTTTGACCTTGAGCTATTTCATCGAATTCTTTTTCTACGTTGGCAGTAAAGTTATAATCAATAATATTAGAAAAATGCATTACCAAAAAACGGTTTACTAAAGCACCTATATCGGTAGGAAATAATTTATATTTTTCGTAGCCGGTTATTTCGGTTTTTAATTCTTCCGATATTTTATCTTTTTTAAAGGTTAATGCGGTATAATTTCTCGAAACGCCTTGACGTTCTTCAATAACAACATATCCTCGTTTAGTAATGGTGTTAATAGTAGGCGCAAAGGTAGAAGGGCGCCCAATTCCTAATTCTTCTAATTTTTTAACAATACTAGCTTCTGTATATCGAGGAGGATGTTGCGTAAATCGTTCCAACGCAAGGATATCTTTTAATGGTAAATTTTGACCAACTTTAAGAGGAGGTAATATATTTTTTTGTGCTTCTTCATCTTCATCGTCGGTCGATTCCATGTAAACTTTAAGAAACCCATCAAATTTCATTACTTCGCCACGGGCTATAAATCTTTCGGAAGTTGAAGATATTGAAATGCTTACATTTGTTTTTTCCAATTCGGCATCCATCATTTGGCAGGCAATGGTTCGCTTCCATATTAAATCATATAAGCGTTTCTGCGAGCTGTCTCCTTCAATAGTTTGGTTTTCTAAATAAGAAGGTCGAATTGCTTCGTGGGCTTCTTGTGCTCCTTTTGTTTTGGTTACAAATTGGCGTGTTTTAACATATTCTTTCCCATATAAAGAAGTTATTTCTTTTTTGGTCATTTCTAAAGCCAAATTGGAAAGATTAACAGAATCGGTTCTCATATAGGTTATTTTTCCCGATTCATATAACTGTTGAGCAACAATCATGGTTTTGGTTACAGAAAATCCAAGTTTTCTACTGGCTTCTTGTTGCAAAGTAGAGGTTGTAAATGGGGCAGGAGGCGATTTTTTAGAAGGTTTTGTTTCTATGGTTTCAATAGTAAAATCAGCTCCTTTGCACTTGTTTAAAAATTCAATGGCTTGCGATTTATTAGCAAATTTAGTTGATAATTCAGCTTCTAATATTACAGGATGTCCGTCTTTTTCAATTTCAAAATTGGCGGTAACCTTATAAGCAGAAACAGAAGTGAAATTTTTAATTTCATCTTCTCGTTCCACAACTAATCGAACAGCTACAGATTGAACGCGACCAGCAGAAAGGGATGGTTTTACTTTCTTCCATAAAAGGGGCGATAATTCAAACCCAACCAATCTGTCTAGCACTCTTCTAGCTTGTTGCGCATTTACTAAATTGGTATCTATATTTCTTGGGCTTTGTATTGCTTCAGTAATGGCTGTTTTTGTTATTTCGTGGAATACAATTCGTTTTATTTTTTTAGTATCCAGTTTTAATGCTTCCGCTAAATGCCATGAAATAGCTTCTCCTTCGCGGTCCTCGTCAGTTGCAAGCCATATAATTTCTGCTGTTTTGGAAATTTTCTTCAAATCGGCAATAATCCCTTTTTTATCTTCCAGAACTTCATATATGGGATTAAAATCATTTTTAATATCAATTCCTAATCCGGATTTATCTTCTTTGGTTTTGTTTTTAGATAAATCTCTTACATGCCCCATACTCGATTTTACCACAAAATCTGAACCTAAAAATCGTTCAATTGTTTTTGCTTTGGCCGGTGACTCAACGATAACAAGATTTTTAATCATTTTGGTTGTGTTAAAAAGGGTGAAAAATTCTTGCAAAGGAAACGAAATACTTTATAAAAGTCCAATTTTTTTTTAATAAGGTGTAAAAAATAATTCCGAGAAATAGTCTTTTTTACATAATTTTGTAAGGGAATGATGAGATTTTAATAATTATTTATTTTAAGCAATGAAGAAGCAACTATTTTTTTTAGAAACGTATGGGTGTCAGATGAATTTTTCGGATAGTGAAATTATTGCTTCTGTTATGAACGATAAAGGATTTGAGCAAACCGACCAAATTAATCAAGCGGATATTATTTTTGTTAATACGTGTTCTATTCGCGAAAATGCGGAGCAAAGGGTTAGAAAAAGATTAAAAGAGTTTAATGCAATAAAGAAAAAAAATCCAAAATTAATGGTTGGATTATTGGGGTGTATGGCCGAACGATTAAAAGATCAATTATTGAATGAAGAAAAATTAGTTGATATTATTGCCGGACCAGATTCATATAGAGATATTCCGAAACTTATACATATAGCAGAATCGGGACAAAAAGCCATTAATGTGCTGTTATCTGCAGAAGAAACCTATGCTGATATAAGTCCTGTTCGCTTAGATAAAAACGGAATTGCTGCTTTTATCTCCATTATGAGAGGCTGCGAGAATTTTTGTTCCTATTGTATTGTCCCATATACCAGAGGAAAAGAACGAAGTAGAAATCCTCAAACAATTATAAATGAGGCAACTGATTTGTTTAATAAAGGATATCGTGAAATAACATTACTAGGTCAAAATGTAAATTCGTATTTATGGAATACGGAAAACCAAAAAGTCGATTTTCCTGACTTAATTAATCAAATAGCTCTAATTAACCCCAAACTAAGAATTAGATTTGCTACATCACACCCAAAAGATCTATCGGATAGGTTAATTGAAGTTATTAAAAAGCATTTAAATATTGCCAGGGCTGTTCATTTACCGGTTCAGTCGGGAAGTACCGAAATGTTAAAAAGAATGAATCGAAAATATACACGCGAAATGTATATGGAAAGAATACAAGCTTTAAGAAAAAACATTCCCGACATATCTATTTCTACTGATATAATTTGTGGGTTTAGTTCTGAAACAGACCAAGATCATGCCGATACCATTTCCCTAATGGAGTGGGTAACTTTCGATTACGCTTTTATGTTTAAATATTCCGAAAGACCAAACACAACAGCTTATAAAAAATATCCCGATAATGTTCCGGAAGAGGTTAAATCGAAGCGTTTAACGGAAATAATTAATATTCAACAAAAATTATCTTTATTAAGCAATAAAAAAGATATTGGAAAAATTTTCGAAGTACTTATTGAAGGCGATTCTCGAAGGTCAAAAGACTTTTTATCGGGAAGGAATAGTCAGAATAAAGTGGTCATTTTTCCTAAAAAAGCATTTGAAAAAGGGACATATGTAAACGTTTTAATTAACAGATGTTCTACGGCTACTTTATTTGGCGAAATTATAGAAGACCTTAAATGATTTGATTAGATGAAGATAATAAATAAATTTAGACTACTTATTTTCATTTTTATTATTCCTTTCGTTTTATGGATATGGTGGGTGTTAACGCCCTCCTCAATGATGAATGTTTTTGTAATGAATAAAACATTCAATAGTGAAAATTCAGAAAGTGCTGCATTTAAATGGCTACTTACCCATAATAAATATAAAAAATCCGATAGGCATTTTTATTCATCGAGAAATGATTTTTATGGAATAAAAAAAATAGATCATACTCGTCATCAAATGCATGATATTTCAGCAATGAGTGAATCACAACTAGATAGCCTCAGCGATTATTATGATATTGCCTATTACATGGATACTTATGGAATAATTCAAGAAAAAAAGAAGGCGAAAGAGTTACCCAAAAGTTTTGTATTATCAAAAAACGGAGGGTTCGATTTGAATGATATCGCCTTTTTAAAGAAAATGAAAGAAAAGAAGAAATTAATTATTACGGAATATAATTTATTAGCTCCTCCCACTTCTAAGGAAAACAGAATATTAATTGAAAATCTTTTTGGGTTAAAATGGACCCAATGGATTGGATCGTATTTCAGTTCATTAGATACAACGAATAATAAGGAAATACCGGAATGGATAGTTCAATTATATAAAAATCAACATAATAATAAATGGCCTTTCAGAAATGCAGGAATCGTTTTTGTTCATTCCAATCAAACAGTGGTCGTGTTAGAAAATAATATCGATTTAATTAATGAATCGCCTGTATTAACAACATATACAGGGGAACAGCGAAGATGGAACCTGCCAGAAAAAATAAATTATTTGCAATGGTTTGATATTATGGAAACAAGTGATACAAACAATCATGTTATTTCTACGTTCCAAATTAAAACAACAAATAAAGGAGATTCACTTCTTTCAGTATATCGAATTCCTCCTAATTTTCCAGGTGTTATTGAAACCAATAACGAACGATTTTATTATTTCTGTGGCAATTTTGCTGATATTTCAGAGGAGTTGTATTTGTCTAACCTAAAGTTTGTTCCTGAAATAAAAAAAATGATTTATCCAAAAAATAGTTTTCGTTCAAAGCAATCGTTTTATTGGCATTATTATTATCCTTTAATTAAAAAAATATTAAATAATTATTACCAAAAAAAGGCTTAAATACATAATTGTTTTTCATCTGTTTAGCACGAAGCTATTTTATTCTCTCTCTTTCTTTCATCCATTCATTAAAAATTAATAAATTTGCATTTTAAAATTAAAAAACACATTACGATATATGGATATTCAATCCATTAAACAACGATTTGGAATTATTGGTAATTCACCATTGTTGAATAGAGCGATCGATATTGCAAGTCAGGTGGCTCCAACTGAAATTACGGTATTAATATATGGGGAAAGTGGAACCGGAAAAGAAGTATTTCCTAAAATAATTCATCAATTAAGTGCACGTAAGCATGGCCCTTTTATAGCTGTTAATTGCGGAGCTATTCCCGAAGGAACAATCGATTCGGAATTATTCGGACATGAAAAAGGTTCGTTTACCGGAGCGCATGAAGCAAGAAAAGGATATTTTGAAGTGGTGAACAAAGGATCTATTTTTTTAGATGAAGTCGCGGATTTACCATTATCAACACAAGCCCGTTTATTGCGAGTTTTAGAAACAGGTGAATTTATGAAAGTAGGATCTTCAAACGTGCTTAAAACAGATGTAAGGGTTGTCGCGGCGTCAAATATATTTATTCCCGATGCAATTCGAAACAATCGTTTTAGGGAAGATTTATATTATAGATTAAATACTGTTCCTATTTTTATTCCTCCTTTAAGAGAAAGAAAAGAAGATATACTACTATTATTTAGAAAATTTGCTTCCGATTTTGCAGAGAAGTATCGAATGCCGGCTATTCAACTCGATGAAGAGGCACAAAGAGTACTCGAAAACTATCGTTGGCCTGGAAATATTAGGCAGCTTAAAAATATTACAGAACAAATTTCAATAATTGAAAATACGCGAATTTTAAATGGACTGTCGTTGCAAAAATATTTACCACAACAACAAACCAACGACCTTCCTGTAGTTTTTAAAGGAGAGCATAATGCTAATGAAATATCAGAAAGAGATTTATTATATAAGATTCTTTTTGATATGAAAAAAGATATAAGTGAACTTAAAAAAATAGTTTTTAATAATATTGACCAAGCAATTCATAAACCCGAATCAAACGACGAGAAATTATCGGCTTTTAACAAGTTAGAAGATGAATACGATACTATAATTAACAACGAATCGGCTATAACAATTCATCCTAAAACATCCAATTCAAGTAATGAACCTATTGAAGACACAGAAATAATTGAAGAATCATTATCGCTTCATAGAAAAGAAGAAGATATGATTAGAAAAGCACTGGAAAAACATAATAGGAAAAGAAAAAATGCAGCCAAAGACCTTGGTATTTCTGAAAGAACATTATATAGAAAAATAAAAGAATACGGAATAGAATGAAAAACAAACTTCGCATTGTCTATTTATTGAGTTTTATCATTATGTTCTCTGGATGTAAAATAAACTATTCATTTTCCGGAGGCAGTATCGACCCGAATATTAAGTCAATCTCTATTCAATATTTCCCAAATAATGCACTTTTAATACAACCTAAATTAAGTCAGTTGTTTACCGAAGCTTTACGCGATAAATTTTCTACACAAACAAAACTTACATTAATTAATAAAGGGGGCGATCTTCAAATAGAAGGTGCTATTATTGGATATTCCACGCAACCTGTTGCTATTCAGGGCAATGAAACAGCTGCTATGAATAGATTAACGATAGCAGTTCAAGTAAAATTTACAAACACCTTAAACGAAGCACAAAATTTTGACCAAACATTTTCTAAATATATTGATTACCTAAGTACTTCTAATTTGTCTTCTATAGAGGATAAATTAATTGCTGAAATTAATGAAATGTTGGTGGATGAAATTTTTAATAAATCGGTCGTTAATTGGTAGGTTAAAAATGAGTGCATCAACATTACTTAATGGGATTAAGAACCCTTCTTCGTTAAATGAGGAAGCGGTTTCTGTTTTAACAAAATTGGTAAATGAGTTCCCATATTGCTCTTCGATAAGAATTTTATTATCGAAATATTTTAAACAGAACAACTCCCCTATACAAGAAGAATTTATTAAAGAGACTACTTTATATGTAAGCAATCGTAAACAATTTTTTTATTCGCTTGCTCAAATTAGAGAAGATGTTACTTTTTATAATAATATTCCGATATACAATTTGAAGAATTTAGAAATTGAAATAAATGCGGAAACAGAAATAAAACAAAATATCCCCGATAGTTTAATTAATTCGCTACCTAAAATAAGTTTAAGTCTGTTAGAAGATGAAAAAATGGTAAACGAGGAAGATATGATAAGTAATGAAAACGAGGAGGAGTTTATTTCGGAAACAATAGCTGAAATCTATCGAAAACAAGGCAATTATAATAAATCGATTGCTATTTATGAAAAATTAAGTTTGATAAATCCGGAAAAAAACATTTACTTTGCAACCCAAATTGAAAACATAAAAAAAGAATCATTAAATAATTGAGTTATGGGAGCATATATTTTTGTATC
>DAOLWT010000081.1:0-8888 GCA_035421345.1 Bacteroidales bacterium | reverse complement strand
AATTTTGTCTTTCTTAAACTGTAGTGTATAAATATGAAGGAAAAGTTAGGTAATTAAGTGAAAATGAGCAGATTTATTTTTCTTTCATTAATATGATTAAAAATGAACTTGATTTTTTCAATTTATACTAATAATTTTATACCAATTGTAAATTTAAAATAGTCCAAAGGATATTTTAAATTTTACAATGGTAATGCCGATGACATATATGTTATGGTTCAATTTATTGGACTATTACATATATGCAATCGGTATTACTCATATAAATTGAAGTTGAAAATTCTAAAGACCTTATATTAAGGAAGTTGAAAATGCAAGATAAAAATATACTAATTATCGAACACGATGCAATTATTGCACTTGATTTAAAAAGAAATTTTGAAAAAAATGGGTTTCAGGTGGCTGGGGTTAATTTTACTTTAAAAGAAGCCCTTGAAAAAATGAAAAGTTTTAAAAATCTAGATTTAATATTAATGGATTTAGGTATTCAAGATTTTTCAGTAAACTGTATGCTTGCCGAAAGAGTTTATAAGATTGCACAAATCCCTATAATTTTGCTTGCTTCCAATTTAGATGAATATCTTCGATCGTTGTGTTCAAAATATAATAAAGTAAAAATTGTTAAAAAACCCTTTAAAAATGAAGACTTAATTTTGCTTGCGGGGAATTTAGCATCGGAAAATTAATTATATAAATGCCTGAAAAAGGGTAAGCGGTTTAATTCACACTTTAGAATTTGCATTTCGAATAAAATCATCAAATTCTAGTTCGTTGCTTATTTATTGTAAGAAGTGCTTAGTAACTCAACCACATCTTTTGCTCCTAGTTCTTTTGCTTTCTTCCAATCGGCTGAGGCTTTATCGAGTATAGAAAGATAATAATATGCATTGCCTCTATATGCGTACGCATCGGCATATCCAGGAGAATAGGCAATAGATTTGCTACAATACGTTACTGCTTCCTGATAATTATTTAACGATAGCAGCGCCGATCCTTTATAGGCATAAGCTAAATAATACGTAGAATCTAACGCAATTGCTTTATCAAATTGAACAATGGATTCACTGAATTTTTTTTCTTGTAGTCGTATATACCCAATTTTGTAGAAGGCCTCTGCCAAAGGATATATATCTATTGCTTTTATGTAATGCCCTTCGGCTTCTTTATAGTTTTTAAATTTATTTAATATATAATTCCCGTTTCGGATATGGGTAGAAGCACTACTATACAACATACTTTCTTTTAATTCGCTTAAGTATTTTTTACTTTTAGCTGTATCTCCTATATTTTCATGTATTTTAGAGAGGTAAAACATACATTCGGTACATCCCTTGTTTAAATTTGCCGATTTCTCCATATCTTTTAATGCAGACCGATAATTATAATTGGAATAATGGACAATACCGCGCATTTTGTATGCTTCGTAGTTGGAAGGATTTATACGAATTGCCTCCGAAAAATCCTGCAAAGCCCCAAAATAATCATTTATCATATACTTGGAATTTCCTTTTTTTAAGAAATAGGCAAGCGAATCGGTTTGTGCTATGGTACTTATATAACAAGAAAATACAATTATCAGAATAACTATTTTTTTCATAGCTTATAATTTATGATATCCTTATGTTGAATATTTTATTTTATTACAAAAAATTGAGATTAAATTCACGCTTTAACAACGCTATTCATCGCTTTTTACATAAAATAAAATCAATTGCAAAAAACAGAATTCGTTGTATTATTTAATGGTGAATTAAATTATAATAGCGGTTGTTTAATATCTGTCAAACCCACTATTCTATAAATATATTCCCAATGGAGTCAACGTAATAATTAGGGTAATACCAACAGGTTTACCATTAATTAAACATTGGAGTAGTCTTTTTTTACCACTACAAAAATAAATCGGAAATAATTGTATTTTGGTCTTATTTGTTTTAGTTATTAACTAATGATTTTTAATAACTTGAAGAGGTTATACCAATTGTAAATTTAAAATAGTCCAACGGATATTTTAAATTATACAATGGTAATGCCGATGACATATATAAAATCGGTATTATTTAAGGAGATCTTTTGCTTTAATACGGAAAATACGACCGTCTTTGCAATAAATTAAATCGCCATTTTCTTTGCTTTTCTTCTCAATCAATCGGCAAAAAGCGAGTTCAATTCCTTTTAGAATTTTTGACCTTATTGCAGTTGTTTTATTTTCCATAATTATTATGTTTTATTTTATCCCAAATAAAGTTATCATGAATTTGTTTATCTATATTGGAATTTCCTTCAGCAATCAATTTAAAAGGGTTTTCAGAGTTGTCAATAATCATCCAATAGTCAGAGATTGGGATATAGAGGTTGAATAAATTTTTAATTCCACTGTTATATCGTCTTTTTATAACGTCAACAGGAATGTCGTGCCCACCTTCGAGAACTCTAGCCTTTACTCTTTCTATTGCTAAGTTTGGAGAATTTAGCCAAAAGTAAACCAATGTTACAAAGTAGCCTGATTCTTTAGCTTTTGAAATTAAATTCACATAACTTCTAGTAGATAATGTTGTTTCAAAAGCAAACTCAGATTTATGTCTAATTAACTCATTAATTCTTTGTAGCATTAGTCTTCCTGCATCTATAGCAACTTTTTCAGCTTGAAAAGGGGATAGTCCACGAGCAATTTCGTCAGCATTTACAAATTCTTTGCAGTTAAGCATGTCAGGAAGCACAGTAAATGATGCAGTTGTTTTACCTGCACCATTGGGTCCTGCTATGATAAACAAATGCTGCATGTATTATTTATTTAGTACAAATATAATCATTCTTTTTAATTTCACAGCACATTATCAATATCTTTTAAGTTGTTTTACCAGTAAGATATTTCATATTTAAATTTATCTAAAGCGATTCATTTCTGTCATAAGAAATAATAAAATTTTATTAGAAGAAAATGTGTTCTTCATAAAAAAAAGACCTCGGCAAATTATTGATTTACAGAGGTCTTAATTTATTTAACGTTGTCCTGTCAGGGGTCGAACCTGAACTCTTCTGCTCCAGAGGCAGACATGTTGCCAATTACACCACAGGACAATTTTACGGCACAAATGTACAAAATCTAATATAAAAACATAAATCTTTTTATCATTTTTTTACTTTTGTAACCAATTAAAAATAAAATGAAAACAAGCGAAAATTGGCAGGAACGTACTCAATTACTTATGGGGAAGGAGAAGTTGAAAAAACTCGAATCGGCTCATATATTGGTTGTTGGACTTGGTGGCGTAGGTGCTGTTGCAGCCGAAATGATTTGCAGAGCAGGGGTAGGAAATATGACCATTGTAGATTCCGATTCCATTCATGCAAGCAACAGAAATCGACAAATTCATGCTTTTACCAGCACCGAAGGTTTGTTGAAAACAGAAGTAATGCAAAAACGTTTATTAGATATTAATCCCAATTTAAGACTTACCGCTTTAAATGTTTACTTAAAAGACGAAAAAATCCCCGAAGTATTATCTTTAAATAAATATGATTATGTAATCGATGCCATTGATACCTTATCCCCAAAAATCTACCTAATATCGAATTGCATGCAGTTAAAATTAAATTTAATAAGTTCGTTAGGTTCCGGCTCTAAATGGGATCCTTCGCAAATACAAATTACCGATATAGCTAAATCGTATAACTGCAAATTAGGGTATTATTTACGTAAAAAATTACATAAAATAGGCATATTTACCGGTTTTAAAGTGGTTTTTTCTCCCGAAGAAGCAAGTAATGGCACTTTTGAACTAGTAGAAAACGAAAAAAATAAAAAAACGCGTGTAGGAACTATTTCTTATATGCCTACTATTTTTGGTTGTTATGCGGCTTCAGAGGTTATAAAGCATATCATAACATCTGAATAAAACAGATTGCTATTATTCTTTAAAAAAACTTGTTTTTTCCTTTTTTTATAGTTTAATTTGAATAACGGAATAGAATACATATAGAAGGTGTTTGATTGTATATTTTTATTTTTTGGAGAACCTTTGTTTTCTAACCTTCCGGATAATACTTTTTTAGCCTCCAATTTTTTTAAAGAATATTTTTTATATGCTTCAGCTAAAGATTGATTCTATTCGCGAAATTTTAGATTCTATTCATGATGCCTTGTTCATCGTTGAAAAAAAATCGAAAAAAATAGTTTATGTAAACCGTTTAATGTGCAAAATGTTTAATTGTTCCATTAAACATGCGTTAACATGTAATATTTCCAATATTTGTAGCGATATAAAACCGTATACCGACAAGGAGTTTAATCGTAAATTATCGAAAACAACAAAAGAAGGAAAACAGGTTTTTGAATGGATTGTTCGCAACCCCAAAGGCAAGGTTTTTTGGGTAGAAATTGTTTTAAATAATATTACTATCGATAACAATAAGTATATTATTGCATTTATTCGTGATATTTCCGATCGGAAAAATAGTGAAAAGGAAAAACAAAATTCATTGGCTTTGTTGCAAGCCATTTTCGATTCTAGTCTAGATGCTATCGGAATAGTTGATAATCAAGGAAAATTTATTAATGGAAATAAAACCTTATTAGCACGTTGGGATAAAAAAACCAAACATCTTATCGGTCAATCTGCTAATAAAATTTTGCCGGAACCTATTTTTATAGAAAGGTTAAAATATACACAGAATGTTATTAAAACAAAAAAAGCAGTTCGTTTTACCGATCATTATAACAACCAATGGTTCGAAGTTTCTATTTCTCCCGTATTGGAACTAGATGGAAGTGTAAATAAAGTAGCCATGTTTTCGCGAAACATTACCGAACAAAAAGAGTTAAGCGATAAAATAGGCGTAGAAAGGGATCATATAGTTGATGTATTGGAATCTATGTCGGATGCTTTTATTTCTCTAGACAAAAATTGGTGCTTTGTATATATGAATGCCAAAGCAGGGTATATTTTTAAAAGAGATCCCAAAAAAATTATAGGAAAAAATATTTGGGAAGAATTTCCTGAAGCAATAGGAATGCCTTTTCGAAAATATTACGAAAAGGTGATGAAAACAAAAATACCGATTAATATTGAAGAATATAATCCGTTAGATGATCAATGGCTTGAAAACACAATTACACCGACACGTATCGGTATTAGTGTTTTTTTTCATGATATTTCGGCAAGAAAAAAAGTAGAAATGGCGTTACTTAAAAGTGAAGAGAGGTATCGAAGTTTTGTTCAATGTAGCGGAGAAGGAATTTGTCTTTTTGAATTTGAAAAACCAATTTCATTAAAATTATCGTTAAAAGAGCAGGTTAAAGCATTATATAAGTATGGATATGTGGGTGCTTGTAACGATAAATTTGCTGAAATGTATGGATTTTCTAAAGGCGATGAATTGGTAGGAAAAAAATTAGCCGAATTTCACGGTTCCGATAATAATCCCGAAAATATTGCAGCATTAACAAATGTAGCAGCAAGTAATTACCGAATAGTAAATGAGGTTACCGATGAAATTGATAAGAACGGAAATAAGATGTATGTATCAAATAATATTTTCGGTATAATTGAAGATGGATACTTAAAAAGAGTGTGGGCTAGCCAGAACGATGTAACCGAACAAAAAAGAATAACCAAAACGCTCGAAGAAAGCGAAAAAAAATATCGTTTATTAATAGAATCTGCTACCGATAGCATTGTTATTTTAAAAGATGGTTTGGTTCAATATGTAAATCACGTGTTAATAGAATTATCGGGTTATACCGAAGAGGAATTAATAGGTAAAAGTTTTATCGATTTTGTTGCAGTTGAAGAGCGAGAGAAAGTATTAGCATATCATAAAAAAAGAATGGAAGGAGAAATAAAACCGATTAGATATGAAACATACGCACATAAAAAAAACGGGGAGAAAGTACCTTTTGAAATAGTTTCTTCTGTTTATACATATAAAGAAGAGAAAGCAAATTTGGTTTTTATGCGCGATATTTCGGAGAGAAAAAGAGCGGAAGAAGAAATTAGAAAAAGTCGTTTACTCCTTCGTACCATGATTGATTCATTAAATTTATGGCTTGCAGTTGTTGATTTAGAAGGAAATTATTTAATAGCAAATCAATATTATACAAAAACGTTTAACTTATCTCTGAATTTAATCGAAAATCATAAGTTTGAAGAACATTTTGAACCGGAATTGTTTAAAAAACATAAGGCTTTTAAAGATCAATGCTTAATTGAAGAAAAAACCATTAATGTATATTATGAACTTGAATTTGAAAAAGGAAAGATTATAAATGTCTTCGGAAATTATACGCCTTTACGCGATAATAATGGAAAAATATTTGGGATAAGTATCGCTTTAATGGATATTACTAAACAAAAAGAAATAGAGCGACAAATACTTGTTTTAAATCAAACACTCGAAGATAGAGTAGAAAAAAGAACTACCCAGCTAGAAAATGCCAACAAAGAACTGGAGGCTTTTGCATATTCAGTTTCTCACGACTTAAGAGCTCCTTTAAGAGCCATTAGCGGTTTTACTAAAATACTTTATGAAGATTACTTTGAAAAATTTGATGAGGAAGGAAAACGTTTAGGCAATATTATCTTGAATGAAACAATTCGAATGGGACAGTTGATAGATGACCTACTTCAATTTTCTAGACTGGGTCGCACGGCTATGCATTTATCGTTAGTGAATATGAAACAAATGGCTCAACAGATTTTTGAGGAAACAAAAAAACAATATCCCGATAAAGAGGTTCATTTTGTGTTAGCCGATCTTCTTTCTGTTAAAGCTGATATAGGCTTAATACGGCAGGTATGGGTTAATTTATTATCGAACGCGTTTAAATTTTCATCAAAAAAAGAAAAAATAGAAATTAAAATAAACTGTACACAAAATAAAGATGAAATAATTTATTCTATTCAAGATAACGGAGCCGGCTTTGATATGAAATATATTGATAAATTATTTGGTGTTTTTCAACGGCTTCACAATCCGAAAGATTTCCAAGGAACAGGAGTCGGATTGGCTATTGTGCAACGGATTATTGCACGTCACGATGGTCGTATTTGGGCTGAGAGCGAAATAAAAAAAGGAACTACATTTTATTTTTTAATCCCTAAACATATTCAGTTATGAACAAATTCAATTCTATTGATATTTTGTTGGTAGAAGATAATCCGCAAGATGCTGAGCTAATCATGCGAACGTTGAAAAAAAATCATATTGCCAACGAAATATTTATTGTTTACGACGGAGAAGAAGCATTGGATTTTTTATATTCCCGAAATCAATACACCGACCAGAATAATCATATACCCAAAGTAATTTTTCTAGATATTAAATTACCCAAAGTAAATGGGTTAGAAATATTAAAGATAGTTAAGGCTGATGAAAACCTTCGACATATTCCGGTGGTTATGCTTACCTCTTCAGTAGAAGACCCGGATATTAAAAAAGCATACGAATATGGTGCTAACAGTTATGTAGTTAAACCGGTCGACTTCGATAGTTTTTGTAGTACTATAAATAGTTTGGATATGTACTGGTTAGTTGTAAATCAATCACCAAAAAAATAAAAATTATGGATAAATCCATGCGAATACTTATTGTTGAGGACCAACCCAACGATGTAGAGCTTGCAGTAAGAGAAATAAAAAAAATTATCGAAACATTCAACTTTCAAAGTGTTGATAATCCGGATGATTTTTTAAAAGCAATACCTAATTTTCAACCAGACTTAATTATTTCCGACTACTTAATGCCTTTGTTTACCGGATTAGATGTTATCCGTTTAACAAAAGAACACGCTCCATTAGTACCTGTTATTATTTTCACCGGCTCTATTAATGAAGAAACGGCTGCTGAAGCCGTTAAATCAGGAGCGGTTGATTATGTGCTAAAAGATAATTATAAACGCTTACAACAAGCTATTTTATATGCAATCGAAATAAAAAAAATGTGGCAAGAACGAGTTCTTTCTGAGGAAAAATTACGTATCAGCGAAGAACGGTATCGTCTTATTTCATCTATTACCACCGATTATATGTTTACCGCAGAAATAAAAAAAGATGGATCTCACGAAATGGAATGGATAGGGGGTGCATTTGAAAAAATGACCGGATATACTATAGAGGAATGTAAAGCTATTGGTGGATTTAATGCATTAGTACACCCCGATGATTTAAATAGAAGTGAAAGAAATATTAAAAATATATCAGAAAGTAATACTCCGAATATTGATGAATTTCGGTTTATTAAGAAAAATGGAGAAATACGTTGGGTAAGAGCGTATGCACATCCGGTATGGGACAAAAAAGAAAAAAGAGTTGTCCGTATGTACGGTGCTGTTCAGGATATTAACGACCGTAAAGTAGCTGAAGAAGAATTAGTAAAACTGAATGCCGATTTAGAAAATATAGTAAAAGAAAGAACGATTGAACTGGAACGAACCAACACAAATTTATTAGTTGAAATTGAAGAACGAACCAAAGCGGAGGAGTTGATAAATCAGCAATTAATGGAAAAAGAAATTTTATTAAAAGAAGTTCATCACCGCGTAAAGAATAATATGCAGGTTATTATTAGTATGTTAAATCTACAATCTTCTTTTGTTAAAAATAAAAAAATAGTAAGTATTCTTCACGATAGCCAAAGTCGTATTAAAACAATGGCACTCATTCACGAGAAATTATATCAAACTAAAGATTTTTCTAATATAGATTTTTCAGAATATGTTTATAATTTATTTGAGTATCTGTATTCTTCTTTCAGGTCTTCAAATCAAGAAATAGAATATAATATAAATATAAAAAAATACCAAATTAATATCGATACCATTATTTCTTTAGGACTAATTATTAATGAATTAACATCTAATTCTTTTAAATATGCATTTGAAGGGATGT
>DAOLWT010000080.1:0-8921 GCA_035421345.1 Bacteroidales bacterium | reverse complement strand
AAAAACATGGGCAGAAGATGACAGGCCCAGAGAAAAGCTTATTTTAAAAGGAAGAAATGCGTTAAGTGATGCCGAGCTAATTGCCATTCTTATTAGTTCGGGAAACATCGAAGAAAGCGCCGTTGATTTGTCGAAACGAATTCTTTCTAACACCAACAATAATCTAGCAGAATTATCGCGCTTAAACATGAAAGATTTAATGAAATTTAAAGGGATAGGCGAAGCAAAAGCACTTAGTATTATTGCCGCTCTTGAATTAGGGAGGAGAAGAAGAGAACAAGAAGCCATTAATAAAAAACAAATTACAGCCAGTGTCGATGTTTTTAATATTTTTCACCCCATACTCTCGGATATTGCACACGAAGAATTCTGGATACTATTGCTAAACAAAGCAAACCATGTTATTGGCAAATTCAACATTAGCGTGGGCGGCCTAACGGGGACTGTTGCCGATCCTATAAAAATATTTAAACAAGCATTCGAATACAATGCAACCGGATTAATTCTTTGTCATAATCACCCTTCCGGAAATATTAAAGCCAGCGATGCCGATCTAAAACTTACCCAAAAGCTGAAAGAAGGCGGTAAGCTGCTCGATATCCCCATTTTAGATCATATTATTATTGGACAAGAAAAATATTTTAGCTTTGCAGATGAAGGAATCCTTTAAAAACGTATTCTTTTTACCTATTTTTGTAAATCATCATACTTATAAAAATGATTAAAGTAATTACTATTATTGGAGCACGTCCGCAAATTATTAAAGCAGCCGCTTTAAGTAGATGTATTAAAACGCTTTATAAAAAAGAAATACACGAAATTATTGTTCATACAGGGCAACATTACGATGCGAATATGTCGGATGTTTTTTTTAAAGAGATGGGGATTCCTAAACCAAAATACAATTTAGGTGTTGGTTCTTTTACCCATGGTAAGCAAACCGCTTTTATGACCGATCGGATTGAAGAAATATTATTGAAAGAAAAACCAGATATGGTTATTCTATATGGAGATACCAACTCTACCTTGGCCGGTTCCATTGCTGCATCTAAAATACATATTCCTGTTGCACATATAGAAGCTGGACTACGCTCTTTTAATAAATCGATGCCCGAAGAAATAAACCGAATCGTTTGCGACCATACCGCTACATTATTGTTCTCCCCTACTCAAAAAGGAATTGACAATTTAAAAAAAGAAGGTTTTAATTTAAAAAATAAACCACCTTATAATATGGATCGGCCGGGTGTATTTCATTGTGGAGATATTATGCTCGATAATGCCCTTTATTTCTCGAAAGAAGCAGAAAAAAAATCTTCCCTTTTAAAAAGTTTACATTCGAAAAACAGCCCTTTTTTGCTGGCTACAATTCACCGAGATAGCAATACCAACGACCCTTTGCGCTTGAATTCCATCTTTTCAGCGTTTCATCATATTTCAACAAAATATGCTATTCGCATTATAATTCCGTTACACCCTCGTACGTTAAAAATTTTACCTAAAAATCTAAAACCTGCACTATACAAAGCTATAAGCAAAAACAAGAATATTTGTATGATTCCTCCGGTATCTTTTTTCGATATGATTCAGTTAGAAAAAAATGCATCTCTTATTATTACCGATTCGGGAGGAGTACAAAAAGAAGCCTATTTCTATAAAAAACCGTGTATTATTGTTCGCTCTGAAACCGAATGGGTAGAAATAGTTAAAGCCAAAGCGGCTCGTATTTGCGATGCCGATGAAAATAAAATAATTCAAGCAACCGCATATTTCTTTGAACACCCTTTAAAGAAATTACCCCCCATTTTTGGAAATGGTAAAGCGGCTGAATTTATTTGTAAAAAAATGGTAGAACATATTTCAAAAACCTTATGATTCTAATTTATACACATAAAACAAACAATCGTATTAAATATGTGTTTAATTTGATTTTTCGTGACCTTTTGCAAGTCAGTTTTTCCATTACCAATAATACCGAAGATTTTTTAGCTTATGAAGGCCCTAAACTAAATTATTCTTTTCAACCTATTAGCAACGAACTGTTTTTCTTATCCTGTAATTTGCTTTTTGAAACAGGAATAAAACAACAAAAAATTGACCATGTTCTGTTCGATCAAATAAAATGCCCTTTTCCACTATATAAACAATCGCAATTCCCTTTCGACCCTTTTGCGGCTATTTTTTATTTAACCACACGATACGAAGAATACCTTCCTTATAAAAAGGATGCTTTCGACCGTTTTGATGCATCTGAAAGCATAACAACACAACTTGATTTTTTAAAAAAACCAGTAGTTGATATTTGGACACAAAAAATAGCAATTGCTATTTCTGAAAAATATCCTTCATTTATTTTTCCGAAAAAGAACTATAAATTTATTCCAACAATTGATATAGATAGCGCCTGGGCCTATAAAGAAAAAGGAATAATAAGAAGCTTATTAGGGTACATTAAATCTTTTACTAAATTTAATTTTCCCGATATATTAGAACGGTCAAAAGTTTTAAGTCGTTTATTGAAAGACCCTTTCGACACATTCGATTTACAATTCTATCTTCAAAAAAAATATAATTTATCTCCTTTATATTTTATTCTTTTTGCCGAATACGCACAATACGATAAAAATATATCCATTTACAACCGCAAATTTCAGTCGTTGATTAAATCTATCGACGACTACGCTGTTGTTGGCATACACCCCTCTTTTAAATCGAATAGCAATCTTAAAAAGTTAAATACGGAAATAACTCAATTATCGAATGTATTAAAAAGAGAAGTTACCAAAAGCCGTCAACATTTTTTAAAATTATCATTTCCTTCTACCTATAGAACTCTTATTGAAGCAGATATTTTGGAAGATTATTCGCTTGGGTTTGCCTCCGCTACAGGCTTTAGAGCCGGCATTTGCAATCCTTTCCATTTTTACGATATTGATTTGGAGAAAGAAACCAACCTTAAACTCTACCCTTTTGCGGTTATGGATGGAACCCTCCGCGATTATAATCATATTGAAGCCAAAGATGCCTTAAGCCATATAAAACCATTGATTGACGAAGTAAAAGCCGTAAATGGAACATTTATTAGTCTGTGGCATAACGAATCCCTCAGCAATCAAAAAAGATGGGTTGGCTGGGACGTAGTCTATGAAGAAATGATTAAATTAGCTTTACCGTAAATTGATACAATATCTAACATACGAAAAAATCGATAAACACCGATGGGATGAATGTATAACTCGTTCATTCAATGGAATTATTTATGCATATTCATGGTACCTAGATACGGTTTGTCCCGGATGGAGTGCATTGGTTGAAAACGATTACGAACGTGTATTTCCAATAACATCAAGAAAAAAATTCGGTATCAATTACTTATATCAACCCTGTTTTTCGCAACAACTAGGCGTTTTTTCAAAGAAGGTGTTGAATGAAATTACAGTAGCATCTTTTCTAAAAGCTATTCCCAAAAAATACAAATTAATCGAAATTAATTTAAACACCTACAATAAGGCCGACAGCAATAAATTTAAGCTTTATAGCAATAAAACGCATGAGCTCGATTTAATTCAATCGTACGAAAATTTATATTCAAACTATGCTGAAAACAATAAAAGAAATATAAAACTTGCACTTCGCTCTCACCTTCAAATTATCTCGCTTGATAATGCAGATGCACTTATTCAGATTTTTCGCACGCATAAAGGTAAAAACCTTACAACACTTAAAGATGCCGATTACGAAATCCTTAAGCGTCTTGTTCAAATTAGTATTTTTAAGAACAAAGCACATATATTAGGCATACAAACCGAAAACGGAAATTTATGCGGGGGTGCTATTTTTGTGGAAAGTAATAATAAAATAATATTTCTATTTTCCGCTGTCGATAAAGAAGCTAAAACAAAAGGAGCAATGTCGTTTCTAATTGATTCCTTTATTAAACAGAATGCACAACGAAATTTAACGCTCGATTTTGAAGGATCTAATAATCGGGAATTAGCTCGTTTTTACAGAGGGTTTGGATCCAAAGAATGCATTTATTATCAATATCGAAAAAACGAACTCCCTTTTATCTTAAAAAAAAGTATTACTTTTATTAAGTGGATAAGGCAAAAGAAAAATTAATCATTAAAAAATTAAGCAAATATGATTCATATTTTAGGCACTAAAAATTCTATATTAAATCAATTTATTGCAGAAATAAGAGATATTGAAATTCAAAAAGACCCGCTCCGATTTAGGAAAAACCTAGAAAGGATAGGAGAAATTTTTGCTTATGAAATCAGCAAACAACTAAATTATGAAACCAAAGAAGTAATTACCTCTTTAGGCACTGCTGAAGTTCCTGTACTTGTTAAACAACCCGTTATTGCCACTATCTTAAGAGCAGGATTACCAATGCATCAAGGCATATTAAATATTTTCGACCAAGCCCAAAATGCATTTGTTTCGGCCTATCGCAAGCATCATAAAAGTGGCAAATTCGATATTCAAATAGAATATTCATCGACCCCTGACTTAGAAAATAAAATTTTAATTCTTTCCGATCCCATGATTGCTAGCGGACTTTCAATGTATTTAAGTTACAAAAAGCTCCTCGAAAACGGAAAACCTTCGCACACACATATTGTATCCATAATTTCCAGTTCCGAAGGAGTTGAATATTTAAAAAAACATATCTCCGAAGATGCGTTTACCCTATGGACAGTTGCTATTGACGATGAGTTAACCGCTCAACTTTATATTGTTCCAGGTTTAGGCGATGCCGGCGACCTTGCATACGGAAGTAAATTATAAAAAAAATCAATCCTACTTTCAACTTATTTTATCATAAAAAAAATAATATTAATCTATTTTCTTTTCAATATATACTTTAATTGGTAAACATGCGTTTGATAAATTATGCTAAATCGATTATATTTGTAATATAGAATTAGCTAGCAAGAACAATAAAACCATGTTATTCCTTTTTATACAATCGGGTAGTATTTTTAAATCTTTTCAGATATTAATTCTTAGTGCTTTAAAATTTCTTTTAGCACCCCCTTTGTCATTTAAATTAGGATTTAATTTTTTACAAACAGTTATTACAACTACTATTGGCGGCGTACTAGGGGTTTTATTCTTTTTCTTTTTAAGCGAGCTAATAATTCGTCTATTTAAAAAAATATGGCCATCTATTAAATTGTTTTTTGTAAATAAAAAGAATATTCCTTATTCCATTAAACCGGTGAAGGCAACTATTAAAAAGAAATTTTCTTTTAAAAATAAGTTTATCGTTAAAACTCGTTTAAAATACGGGTTATGGGGAATAGCTATTCTAACCCCTATATTGCTCTCCATTCCGTTAGGCACCTTTTTAGCAAACAGGTATTATAAGAACAAAAAAAGCGTTATTTTTAGCTTAGCCATCTCTGTGGTATGCTGGTCAATTATCATGTCTTCCTTTTACGCTTTTATTAAAATAAAACCTTTTTAATTTTCTCACTCTTATATTTGTTTTTTTTATACTTTTAACATTCCAATAATTTTTTATTGGGGAAAAACATTTCCTTTGAAAACATTTGTTGTAGAAAATATAAAAGTATCGTTAACTTCTATAAAGAGCCATCTTTTAAGAACCATTCTTACCATTCTAATTATTTCTTTTGGCATTATGGCATTGGTAGGGATTATAACCGCGATAGAATCGCTCAAGTACTCTATTAGTAGTAACTTTTCGCGAATGGGCGCTAATACTTTTACTATTCGTAATCGCGAAATGAAAATACATATGGGCGGTGGTGGTAATGATAAGCGCTTTGAATCTATCACTTATCAGGAAGCCATAAAATTCAAACAACTATTTGATTTTCCGGCTTATACTTCCTTACTCACTTTTGCCACAAATACGGCCACTGTAAAATTTGGAACAGAGAAAACAAACCCGAATATTGCTGTTAGAGGCACCGATGAAAATTATTTAATAACATCTGGAAATGATTTATCGAAAGGGCGAAATTTTACCTTACAAGAAATATATTCAGGAGCTAACGTAGTAATAATTGGTCCGGAGTTAGTAACTACGCTTTTTAAAAAGAAAGAAGATCCGTTAGAACATTCTATCTCTATTGGTCCAGGAAAATATAAGATTATAGGTGTTTTAGAATCAAAAGGGACAAGTATGG
The DNA here is from genome assembly GCA_035421345.1 of Bacteroidales bacterium. Taxonomy (GTDB): domain Bacteria; phylum Bacteroidota; class Bacteroidia; order Bacteroidales; family CG2-30-32-10; genus DAOLWT01. The sequence goes on along the minus strand of DAOLWT010000080.1, from coordinate 2,757 downwards.
GGTTTAGTGGCGATAAAACCTGTATTGTTCCAATTACCAATGTACGACAGTACTTTTCTCGTCCTAATGCTTCTTATACTATTAGTGTTATGCCCCAAAACCAAGAAATGCTAGAAGCAGCCATTGATGAAGCAACTGGCACATTTCGCATTGTTCGTGGTCTAAAAGCAGGGATGGACAACAATTTCGAAGTTGCCAAAAGTGATAATTTGGCTCAAATGATGTTTGAAAATATTAGATATGTTACCTTGGCAGCAACCATAATTGGGTTTATTACCCTTTTAGGTGCAGCAATCGGGCTAATGAATATTATGCTGGTATCTGTTACAGAACGTACGCGGGAAATAGGTATTAGAAAAGCGATGGGAGCCACCTCCAATACCATAAAAAATCAATTTCTTATTGAAGCTATTGTTATTTGTGTTTTAGGAGGTATTGTAGGCATCCTAATTGGAATTCCTATCGGAAATATTATTTCCTTTTTTGTGGGAGGTGCTTTTATTATTCCTTGGGGTTGGATTATTGGGGGGTTAATCCTATGTATTATTGTAGGCATTGTTTCAGGTATTTATCCGGCATCTAAAGCTGCCCGGGTAGACCCAATTGAATCGTTGAGATATGAATAAATATTTTTTGCATGTAATTAAAAATTCTTTTACATTTGAATAATTGAAATAAACCATGGCAAAAATTAAAGTACTTTTAGTCGACGACCACGACATTGTGATATTAGGATTAAAAGCATTGTTATCGAGAAACCGCGATATCGACATTGTGGCGGTTACCAACGACGGAGAAGAAACACTTAAAAAAGTAGAAGAATTAGAACCCGACGTAGTTGTACTTGATATTGATTTACCTAAAATTTCAGGGATAGAAGTAACAGAAAAAATTACCCAACTATATCCGAATACAAAAGTTCTTTTACATACCTCTTTTGCCGATGAAGAACATATAGTAGCCGGATTTGAAGCCGGAGCATCGGGTTATATTCCAAAATCGTTTAAAAAAGAACAACTTTTAGAAGCTATACGTACTGTTCACAAGGGAGAAAAATATATAAAAGGAAACGTTTCTGAATTATTTATAAATAATTATTTTAAAGCTAAAAAAACCGAAGAAATAACAGAAAATTCACAAGAAACGCTTACCAAACGTGAAATTGAAATACTAAGATGCATTACCGACGGTCATTCTAACCAAGTTACTGCCGAAAAATTAAATATAAGTGTTCGTACAGTTGAAGCACACAAGCATAACATTATGAATAAACTTAAAATATTTAATACCGCCGACTTGGTTAAATATGCTTTAAAAAATAAAATTATTTCTATTTAATAAGCTTACGCTTTTTGCAAAATAGCCGTTTTTCAAAATTATCAACAATAGAATAAGAAACCCTATTTTACCAGCAATCCTGCCATATTGTACCATCATATACACGCAACTTATTTATTGTACTATCAAAATAAATATCTCCTTTTGACGGAGAAGAGGGTGCCGTTGGGATAGGCTCTAAACGCATAACCGCATTTATATGCAAAGTTCTTGCAGGAGTAGCTGTTCCAATACCTACATTCCCATTTTCCCCACTGCCTGATGCGGTACCCGGTAAAAGTATAATATTTCCCCCATTTTGATTACCCAAATTGGCATTCCCTCCGGATAACGAAAGATCACCTCCTGCTGTTTCGTTCGTTCCTCCTACTTCTGACTTACCTCCTCCAACTTGAACAGAGGCATAACTTGTAATGGTTTCCATACATCCTCCTTTAATATAAATATCTGAAGATGTACCAATACCTGCCCAACTAGACGTGTATCCGGCTGCAATATTTATATTTCCTCCTCTGGCATTCGTTCCATATCCTGACATTAAATTAATTTCCCCTCCTATTCCTGAACCAAAACCTCCGGTTAATGAAATATTTTTATCAGTACTGGTTCCACTAACTTTTAAACCTCCTACAACATCTAATTTTGTTGTTGGACTTATTGTTCCAACACCTACATTGCTATTGTACATGGTTATTATGTTTGCCGTATTATTAGCTAGATGAAATCGTTCATTTGTTGAACTAATCGTTGACTCAACATTGGTATTCTGCAACATGATACAATCATTGGTTTCCATGCCTAAATGAACACTAAAACCGGTGCCAAAATTCGTGTGTTTAACAGAAAGTGCATATGAAGGATTATTCATTCCTATACCAAAATTGCCAATACTATTTACAACAGAAATAGCAGTCCCTCCACTGTTTCTCCATTCGGTTAGATTAGCTGTTTGACCTATATTCGCCTGAATTGCCAATTGTAATTCATTCGCCTTTCCTCTTACTTCGAGCAACGCATTAGGGGCATTCCCAACAAAATAAGTTCCGCCACCTCCAATACCGAATCGATGTGTAGCTGCATCAATACCCATAATAACGTTCATTGGGGTAGAAAAACCGGCTCTTCCATCTGTTGCATTATTAAAATTTCCAAAATAAATCGGGCCCGATACACCTACGTTATATGTTAATTGCCCTGTGTAATCTATCGACAAATGTTTTGTGCCAGATGCAGTTATAAATTGGAGAAGGTCTTCGCTACCCGCTGTTTTTTTAATCGTCATACCAGGTATTCCGGAACCTGCTTCAACAGAAAATTTAGAAAGCGGTGTGGTTAACCCAATTCCTATGTTTCCGGCATTGTAATAAATATTACTACCACTTTTTTTCCAAAAAGTCGTATCCATCTCGGTGAATGAAG
>DAOLWT010000079.1:0-8950 GCA_035421345.1 Bacteroidales bacterium | reverse complement strand
ATTATCTAATATTTATGCTTAAAAAAGATTCCCCCCAACTTTTCAGATTGATTCGTGGTTCCGGTAGCAATACATCCATTGGCATCGGTAACTGTTACCGAATAACTTGTATTTGATGTTGGTTTAATTGTTGGATTAGAAATGGTAGAAGTAAAGCCCGGAGGATTTGATATCCAGTTGTATTCATATGGTCCCGTACCCGAAGAAACATTGATATTTAAAATAGAAGTGTCTCCATTACATATAGGAGCAGGTGCATTTAATTTAATACTCAATGGAGTTCCTGTTGTTACAACACATGAATCTATGGCAGTACATCCATTACCACCGGTAACCGTTAAATGATAAGTGGTTGTAACAGTAGGAGTTGCAATAGGATTTGGACAATCGGTGCAGCTTAACCCCGTTGCAGGCGACCACGTAAAGGTAGAACCGGTAGGTCCCGGGGGTAGGCAACCTAAAGTAACATTACCTGTACAAACTACACTTCCGCCCGAACCGGCATTAGCCCATGCATTATTGTCTATGGCAGGAATAAATATAGCGTTTAAGTACATACGTAACCCATTCACTTTTTGCAAGTCCGATAAATCAGGTTTGTTTGCACTTCCCATGTAATTATGACTCCCTAAGAAAAATGCATTCCCTCCAATTTCACCGGGTTGTCTTAAATGATTACCAACTACACGTACCGTATCTGTCCCTTTATGAGAAACCATTTTATAGGATGTGTTTTTCCATGTTGAGCCGGTATTAAGTGTCCAGCTTGGTACTGAACCTGTCTGTTTTTCAAATAAAGTACCATGTATCTGCATGAATGCAAGGTCTGCGTTATGATATTGGTGAGATAATATATTCCCTTTACTTTTAATTCCTTTATCGGTCATAAAATAACCCAAATTTTCATAGGTTTCAATGGCTTCACATTGTGCGAGGAAGTTTCCTCCGTATAATGCAAAATCTTTAACTCCATTTACCACTACAGGATTTGCTGTATTAATATCCCAATGAGGTTCGGAAGTAAATGTAAAACAACTAAAAATATCCATAATATGGGTTGCATCCAAAAAAACATAGTTAGGAATTCCGGCTTCATTTAAAATGCTTGCATGAATTTCTTGGTTTCCACCATTAATAAATACCGCAATTTTAGGTTTTATGGTTATTTTATATCTTATATCAATGCTTATGCTTTCCTTTAATCGATATACGGTTACATTATTGCCAAAATATTCAATAATACTTTGTGTAGTCCCATCGCATAAAGTAATAGTGTCGGGAACGATAAACGGACCTGCATAAAAAGAACGAATTGCTGCGGGACCTGCTGTTGGGTAAACTTGTTCTGTAAGTGCTGTAAAATCTGCCTGATTTAAACTTTTTCCGGAACGTATAGCCCATCTAACAGGGATATTATTTTGAAGGAATGAATTTATTAAACCGTATGCTTTTAAATTAAAAGGTGCTTGTCCAGCAGGAACAATATTCTGAAGATTTGTATCCATCGGAATAATAAAGTAACCGGCAGGAATGGTTTCCATATGTTGTGTTGGGTTTGGAAGATCATTATTCTGTCCGTAATGGATATGACTTGTAAAAATCAAAAGTAAAACAAAGAAAATTCGATATATCGCTCTTTTTAAACTAGTAAAATCGAAGTATATTTTCCGCATAACAAATATCTTGATAATGAATATTTTTTTAGTTAATTGATTTTAAAGCAATTAATAAGCTATTAACAATCGTATCTATTTTATATATAAAAGACGTACAAAAACTTACTTGGTTGCTTTGTAATTCAAATAAAAAAAGCGTATTCAATAAAATTATTAAGATACATCATTTTTGAAGGAAAATCAACAAAAAGTTATATTTTAAAAATGAAGATTGTAGTTTATTCCTATAATGAAATCAGTTTCCGGCTTCGGTACATTAAATTCTTTTTGTATCATATAAAAAATGTCGAAAGAATGAACCCTATTAATTTCATATTCAACACCGGAACTAAAACGTGTATTGTCAATATAAATAAGGTTGTCTTTTTTATTTAAGGGAATATATATTTCGGTGTTGACATAAGGAGCGAATTTCTTATCTAAATCTAATTTCAACGTTAATTTATTACGTGAATAATTCGATGGAATGAACCCATTATCGCTGGAATAAATATTTTCATACTGACTTTGAAAGCGTGTACGGAATTGCAATATAAATGGGTCGAATTTTTTTCTAAACGTTAAATCAAAATAATATCGATGACGTTTGCTGTAAAAATCGTCTATTTGTCGTTTATTAATGAATCGGTAATTCGCCGAAATTTTAAATAACTTATTAATTTTATAAGTAAATCCGGCATCGGTTAAAAAAGAACCCAATTCGCTAATATTCTCATTCATCCTTACTTCTTGCGATATATTAAAAATGAACGATCTTGTAATATTTTTTTCAATATTTAGTCCTAACCATAAACATGCATCGTTATTTTGAGCATGTAGAGGAATTGTAAAAGAAACGACAAATAAAAAAATAAAGACTTTTTTCATTAGCTTTTTTTATTTTGCATAAAAATATATTCTAACATCGGCAACATCACGTAAAAAATCTATTTTGTTAACAGCAATCCGATGAATAGGAAGACCGGTCCGTTTTTTTAAATCTTCTATTAATACGGCATGGTTTTCGGGTTTTATTAATTCAATATTTTCATATTTAACAATTTTCGAGAACTCTCTTTTAAAAACTAAGTTGCCATCCATGATATAGGTTAATGCGATTAAAATCCCATTAATAATTAAAAGTTCATAGTATTCTAATTGGATAGCACTTATTAAACCCATGCCAATAAAGATGAATAAATAGGTCATATCTTTCATCGATATTCCTTCTGTTCTATATCGAAGCATTGAAAAAACAGCAAATAAACCAAAAGCTGCTCCCATCGATATTTTAACTTCGTTTAATACATAAGTTAATAAGTATATTACAATATTAAACATGAAATACGTAAAAATATATTCCATTTTCCGATAGTTTGGATAATAGATTAATAGAACAATTATCAGAATACTTATAAGGTCGATGGCCAAATTATAAAAGAATTTTTCTGATATTTCTATCACATCTTTATCTTTTTTATTCTTTTTCTCTAATTGTTTGGCATCATCTAAAGAAGCATTCGTTGCGTCATCTGTGTTTTGTGCAGAAACTTCGGTCGTAACAGCATCTTGTGCTTTTACCGAAACAGAAGTCGGTAACAAAAAAAACATAAACAGGATACAGAAAGAAATAAATTTAATTTTTTTCATGGCATAATTTATTTATCGTTCTTAATTTCATTTTAAATCGGTTTTTTTTCACACCGGGTTTTAGACTTATAATTCCTAAACAATATTTACTAATAGAATCAGATGAAATATGGTTTTTTCGCATTAATGAAATAAAAGGGGAGTAGCTCGATTTCCCTCTTTTTACTTCTGCAATAACTATTTCGGGATATTCAGCACTTCCATTTTCATCTTTAAATTGAAGGTCTATATCAATAGTGAGTCTTTCGCCTCCTTTATTATTTACAAATGTTATTCGGTTATAATAAACCCAAAGTTGTGGTTTTAATTCGGATGGAGATAGTGTTGTTTTTTCAGTTAAAAGTACTTCGGCTTTTCCTTCAATATCTTCGTGTATTCTTTTTCGTTTAACTCTATCTTTAATGGTTCTGCTTTTGTTACTTTTAAATTTTATTTCAAAAAAATTAATGTTCGATTCAACATATTGTCGATAGCGGACTTTATATCGGTTTAGTTTGCCGTTGTGATGTTGAAGATATAAATTATAATCATCAGAATCGAAGTAAAGTGTTTCATAGCGGTTTGGAATAACTCCATTTACTTCCAAAACACGGTATGCATCTTTTATTTCGTTTAACAACATGGGAAGACAATCACTCCGGAAAACAAATTTCGTATCGGTACGATCCATTAATCGTACATTATCCATTTCTTCCAGCGTAATGGTTTTAAATAAATTTAATATGTCGGATAGTTTGTTATTCAATGTTTTTTTTATTCATATTCGTAAACATATTTTTCTCCCGATACTAAGACATTTTCGGCATTATAGGTTTGCTTTGTTAACCTTAACCCTTTAGTATCGTAGGTGTAAATGCTTTTCTTTACTATATTTCCTTTGCCGTCATATTCGGTTTCGCTCGATTTATCTCCATTCGCTTTATATGCAGTAATTGTCTTTTTAATTAAACCGTTTGCATCGTATTCACATTCTTCAATTTCGTCTCCATCCGCATTGTATTTGGTAGTTTTTTTTAATTTAATTGTTTTACCATCACTTTTATAATCAATATAGGTAGTTGTTTTGCCATTTTTGTTGAATTCTTCGTATTCTTTTTTTATGGGAGATGTATCGGTGTTGTCGGCTTTCCAAATAGTAGTCGATTTTATTTTAAATTCTTTAACTTGTTTTTTGCTTTGAGCAAATAATGCTACTGTAAGCATTAAAAAGAAAATAAAAAAAATAGTTTTTTTCATAATTTCATTATTTAAAAATGATTATTTCAGGAGTTTCTACCGATTGATTTTTATCGGTTATTTCAATATCTTTAATTATTGGAATTAATGCATTGGTTTGTAAGGTTGAATCTTTTGAATAAGCGTAAACATGATATTTCCCGGGTCTTAAATACTTGAATTCATAAACTCCATTATAGTTAGATCGAATTCGTTCACTAAAAGTTTTATCGTCTCCATAAATAATATAAACATCAATATCCTGACCATAATATTCATCTTCTAAAACAGTAAATGTATTATTATAATCTTTTACAAAAACTTTCCCGTAAATGGATGAGTTTCCGCCCTCTCCGGGACCTTTTTCACATGAAGATAATACGATAATTGCAAGTAAGGCAAGGGATACAAATAATGTTTTTTTCATACAATATTATTTTTCAATTTTTTTGTAATTAATTTGAGATAATTGCTTTTCCAACTTTTATTAAATGCGTATTGATATAAAATGAATAAAAATAGATTCCACTTTTTAATTTTTCTGTGTTCCAATCAATGACGTGTTTTCCTGAACTCATCATATTATCGGCAAAAACCTTGGTTTCTCTTCCGAATACATCTATAATTTTTATTTGCACAAGACATGGTTCTTTAAGCGTAAATTGGAAAAATGTATTTGAACGAAAAGGGTTTGGGAAAAGATGTAGATCATATTCTTCTGATGAGTTGACAAGCTTATCATTTAAATTGGTTTGATTTTTTTGAATGGAATAGGTGTCAACCAAAGAATCGTTAACCGTTATAAATTTAAAAGTAATACTGTCGCTATTGGCTTCCGCAAAAACAGCTCCATGCTTTTGGGAGTAATGAATCTGACTTCCCGCCAAGGGAACATAAGTCGTATATAATACACCGCCTCCTGTACCGCATACGAAATAGGGAAAACTATCAACGAGAAGCCTTTCGTAATTATGATCGTGTCCGGAAAATACAGCGGTGGCTCCCCATTGTTTAAAAGGCCATTGCATGTGAATGGTACTACCATGACTGCATGAAGAGTAGGGTGGGTAATGAAAATAAACAATTTTATATAATGATGTTGATGTGGCTAATTTATTTTTAAGCCATTGTCCTTGAATAGAGGTGTCGGCATAACCATCCGGTTCCGTGAAATTGGAGTTAATTGCAAAAAAATGCACATTCCCTTGTATAAAATCATAATATCTTTCATTGTTCGGCAACGTGAAAAAATTAAGATACTCATCAATATTGCCTGTTTCGTATTCATGATTTCCGAGTGTCGGGAAAAATAAATTATTGATTTTCCCCCCGGTGCAATATTTTCCGGAATAAGGGTGTATATAATCGCAGTAATATTGCCCCACTTGATTATCAATTGAGTCGGCAGAAGGATAACAATTATCGCCACAAGTAATAATAAAGTCGGGGTTTTTACTTTTAACTAAATTAGAAACTTCTAATGTATTTATATTGGCACCGTGTATATCGCTGATAATAGCAAAACGCTGACCATAAAAAATTAATGGAGCGAATAATATGATTAAAAAGAGGATATGTCGTTTATAATTATAATTCATAAATACGTTCTAACCTTATAGCTTTTTATTGAAAACGATAAATTTTTTAAAAATAGTATTATAAAGTGTTGAAATTCGTAAAATGTACATCCCATTATTTAAATCGGAAATATTAATTTTATATAATTCTGACGAGGTAGGCGATTCAAGATTAAATGCTGATGTCCCTTCAAATTCATTCGATTTAATTTCTCCTCCATTCATATCGTAAATATTATAAAATTTGAAAAATTCAGGTGAGAATGTTTCAATATAAATTTCATTCGATGCCGGATTTGGATAAATAATACAGTCGGTTAAAGGGGTTGTTCCTACATGGTTTGTTTTGGAATAACTGGGAAGCATATATACGTATTCACCATAACCGTTTGGATAACGACCGTATGTTTTGTTTGCTATTTGTTCACTATATTTAAGTCGATCAATTTGTTGTCCTGTATTGTTTGAAAAATATAAATTTCCTCCTTCGGTAGCTAAATTAAAATTAGCATGAAGTCCATTTTGTGTTGTGTCTTGGTCCATCCATAAAATTAAAAAGCTTTTACCTTCGATGCACGTATCCGAAAATGTCCATTTATTGGGCTCTTCCGAATTATCGGAGAAAGAATATCCTTTTAAATTTATTTTTTCGAATGTGTTATTATATAGTTCAATCCATGGTTCATATTGTCCGTTTTGATCTTTATATATTCCATTATTGGCAGCCATTATCTCATTTATAACAATATCTCCTTGTTTAAGTATAGGTTGAATTGTGTAATATTCATATTCGGCTCGTTCGGGTGAAAATATGCCGGCATCTTCATTTTGGGCATAAATATAATACTGAAATGTTTTTCCGGCTACCGTAATATTCGTTCCATAAATTCCATCTTCCGCATTTTCGTCGTTATGATTTCCATCATCATACATGGGAACTCTTTTAAATACGCCGTTTGTTTTGTATCGATACCCTAGAAATACCTCTGTCGCACCGCTTACATTCGTTTTAATCCACATTTTACTTCCTTGTTCCGGCGATGTTTTTTCCTGAATAATATTTGTAATTGAGGGAGCTCCCTGTATTCCGGGGAATGTGTCTAAATAGTTGATGCGTGATTGTATTAAATCTTTTAACCCGATTATTTTATTCTGACTTGTAATAACAGCTGTTGTATCCATATTTTTCAAGAAATTGGCATAAGAATAAAATTTGTTAGGGTCGTTTTGAACAGATTCATCAATTATATTTTGTAGTTCTTTCCCCCGATTATAATAAAAATTGTTTTTAAAATTTTCGTTTATAATCGTTCTTATGTGAGCCAAATACATTCGTTTGTATGTTGTATTATGTAAAAGATTTTCAATTAATGGTCTTTTATTCGCATGGGGATAAACAATCATACTTAGTGGATTGAGTGTTTTGGCTAGTTGATGCGAAATATTAAAATTTATTCCGTCGGTTTCTCGAAAACTACCGAACGACATATTTAAATCCCATAGAATAGGATTAAACCGACCATTTTCATCTACATAAAGATAATAATTCTGTGCATACCCAATATAACTATCTAAGTTAACTAATGCATAGTTAAATGCATGCATCCATATTGCTCGGTCTATGTTTAAGATAGAATCTAATTTTGAAGTATCGTTATTAAGAATATGGATTAATCGTACAAGATCAAGCCAGCTGGTAGTGGAATTATCGGATTCTAGTTTGTAATAAACTTTATAATCGGAGGTGTCGTTCCCGTGAAATGATAAATCGGCATTATTATTTCCATTAAGATTAAGTGTTTCGGGAGAACCTTTAAAAAAGGTGTTTTTCCCCTCATCGAAACGTTTTTTGAGAAAATTTTTATCAACCGCTTCTACATTATTATATAATCCGATTAAGGTGTCGTTTATATAAACATTTGCAAAATTGGAATAGGAGGAAGGCATGTATTTACGGGCTATTTCATAGGAAACGGCTTCTCTGATAAATGATGGGTCGCCAACTACATTTCCCAGTTTTAATTTTGTTATTCCCTGATAATTTTGATTGTTATAATTGTATTCTATATCAATATTAAAGGGGGTTTTTATTTGTGTTGAACTCCACGAACTATAACCTTTATAACGAACGCCTACATTTTTAATTAACTTGCCGTCAATTTTTATATCGCCTCGTAAACGCCCGTCTTCTCCATAATTAATAAATAGACTGTCTAATAATTCCTCCCAGTTACTTTCTTTAAAATAGATTCGTATTTCGGGAATTTTATTAATATCGTAAAAGTTAGACTGGGAAAATGCCGGTTTAATTAATAACGATAAAGAAAAAAATAATAAAATAGAATATGTTAAACGTAATCCTTTCATCAATAAAATCTCCCGTGCGTATAAATTAAATTTATTCTTTTATGAATTTACTGTGATATATAGCATCTTCACTCATAATCTGAATAAAATAAATACCTTTTATTAACTTTTCTACATTAATTTTATTTCCGGAGTTTATTATTTGTGTTAAAACAGTTTTTCCGCTAATATCTGTAATTTCAATTACACCGGATGATATATTCCCTTTAATATTTAATAAGTTTTTAACAGGATTTGGATAAACTTCTAACATCATTTTATTTATATTTTCGTTTATTCCATCGGTATTTGCAAATTTGGAAAGTCCTCCGGCTGTTGCTAACCATATGTTATCGTCACTATCTATAGCAATTTTATAAACAAATTCATTATTTAATCCGTGTGTTTCTGAGTAAGTAATTCCGGATCCGGCAGTAGTATTGAATTTGGTAATTCCGCCTACAACTACCGTAGGCCCATATGATGTAAATTGAGCAATCCATAAAT
>DAOLWT010000078.1:0-9034 GCA_035421345.1 Bacteroidales bacterium | reverse complement strand
AACATATATGTCATCGGCATTACCATTGTAAAATTTAAAATATCCGTTGGACTATATTAAATTTACAATTGGTATTATTTATTATATTCATCAAAAAAATCATTTCCTTTATCGTCTGTAATTATAAATGCGGGCATATTTTCAACTCTTATTTTTCTTACTGCTTCCATTCCTAAATCTTCAAAATCTACTATTTCAACCGATTTAATATTTTCTGCTGCTAAAAGTGCTGCCGGACCTCCTATTGAACCCAGAAAAAATCCGCCGTATTTCTTACATGCGTCTATTACCGAACGATTTCTATTTCCTTTAGCCACCATAATTAATGAAGCACCAAGGCTTTGAAAAAGGTCGACATAGGAATCCATCCGCCCGGCTGTTGTTGGTCCAAAACTTCCTGAAGCCATTCCCTTCGGAGTTTTTGCAGGTCCTGCATAATAAATAGGATGATTTTTAAAATAATCAGGCATCGGTTTTCCTTTATCTAATAATTTTTTAATTTGTGCATGAGCAATATCTCTTGCAACAATAAGTGTTCCGGTAAGACTTAATCTGGTTTTAACCGGGTATTTTGTTAACTCCGCTAAAATTTCATTCATTGGTTTATCCAGATTTATTTCTACTGCTTTTGTCGTTACAGGCGCTTTTAAAGGCAAGAAGCGATTCGGATTTTTTTCTAACTCTTCTAAAAAAACACCCTTTTCGTTTATATATGCTTTTATATTCCTGTCGGCACTACAACTTACGCCGAGTCCTACCGGGCATGAAGCAGCATGTCGAGGCAATCGAATCACTCTTACATCATGAACAAAATATTTTCCACCGAATTGTGCGCCAACACCATATTCCTGACATATTTTTTCAATTTTCTTTTCCCACACTACATCGCGGAAAGCACGACCACTATTATTCCCTGTTGTTGGAAGGGAGTCCAAATAACCAGCTGATGCTTCTTTTACTACTTTTAAGTTAGCTTCAGCCGAGGTTCCTCCTATAACCATTGCCATGTGATATGGCGGACAGGCCGAGGTTCCTAAATCTTTAATTTTATCTTTAATAAATTTAGTCAGTGATTCTTCGTTTAACAACGATTTTGTTTGTTGATAAAGAAACGTTTTATTGGCGGAGCCTCCTCCTTTTGTAATAAACAAAAAATGATACGCATCCCCTTCTGTAGCATAAATATCTATTTGAGCAGGCAAGTTAGAACCCGAGTTTTTTTCATCAAACATAGAGAAAGGGACTACTTGCGAATATCTGAGGTTTTTATTTTTATAGGTTGTGTAAATTCCCTTTGAAATGTATTCGGCATCGTTCACTCCTGTCCATACTTGTTCGCCTTTTTCCCCAATTACAATGGCTGTACCCGTATCCTGACACCAGGGAAGTTCCCCTTTAGCCGATATTACCGTATTTTGCAGCATGGTATATGCAACATATTTATCGTTGTCGCTTGACTGGGGGTCGTCTAAAATTAATTTCAATTTTTCGAGATGAGCTGTACGAAGATAAAAAGAGACATCTTGAATTGCTTCTTCTGCAAGCAATTCCAATGCTTTTGGATCTATTTGAAGTATTTTACGACTTCCTTTATTATTAGGTTGCCCTACTTCAATTACGTGCACATAATCTTGGGTAAGCAATCTGTATTTTGTAAGATCTTTCCCTATTTGAAAAGGTTTCTCGTAAATAAAATCTGTCATAAAAAAAATTTAAATATTAATTTTTATAATATCAAGTAGTTTTTCTGGAGGTCGACAAATGACTGCTTTATTATTATTAACTACAATTGGTCTTTGAATAAGGATAGGGTTTTCGTGAATAATTTGAAGCCACTCATTATCGGTAAAATTTTTTCCTTTAAACTTTTCTTTAAATAGTTTTTCGTCTTTTTTAATAAGTTCAAACGGGCTAAAGTTTAACTTATTTAATAGTATTTTTAATTCCTGTACCGAAGGAATTTTTTTTAAATATTCAATAACTTCAATTTCGAATTTATTTTCAATAAGGGTATTTAATACGCTTCTACTTATTTTGCAGCGGTTATGATGATATATTTTTAACATGTTGAGGAATATATAAACATGCTAATTTACATTTTTTGTTATTTAAATAATCTATTTATACTAAAAAATATTTAAACCGATTATTAAAAAGAAATGTAATAAACTGCGTAAAAAATTATTTACGACTAAATTCCATTAAATATGCTTTAATAAAATTATATAAGTCGCCATCCATTACTGCATTTACGTTTGATGTTTCATAGCCGGTTCTAAGGTCTTTCACCATTTTGTAGGGATGCATAACATAATTACGTATTTGGGAGCCCCATTCAATTTTCTTTTTATTTCCTTCAATTTCGGCAAGTGTTTCTCTTTTTTTACGGAGTTCTAATTCGTATAACTGCGATTTAAGCATTTGAAGGGCTTTTTCACGATTTTGCTGTTGCGAACGGGTAACCTGGCATTCAATAACAATTCCTGTTGGTGCATGTCGTAGACGAACAGCGGTTTCCACTTTATTTACATTTTGCCCCCCGGGTCCGGAAGAACGAAAGGTATCCCAAGTTATATCGGCAGGATTAATATCTATTTGAATGTTTTCATCTATCACAGGATATGCAAAAACCGATGCAAATGAAGTATGGCGTTTATTTGCGGAATCGAATGGAGAGAGTCGAACCAAGCGATGAACCCCGCTTTCTCCTTTTAAATAACCATATGCAAAATCGCCTTCAAATTCAATAGAAATAGATTTTATTCCGGCTACATCTCCTTCTTGCGTATCAATAATATTTATTTTATAATTATTTCTTTCCCCCCAACGAATATACATGCGCATCAACATTTCAGCCCAATCCTGACTTTCGGTACCACCGGCTCCTGAGTTAATATTTAAAACGGCTGACATTTTATCTTCTTCTCCGCTCAGCATATTACGAAACTCTAGTGATTCTATTAAGCTCAAACATTGCTCATAATGTTTGGTTAACTCCTCTTCGCTTGCATCGCCATCATTAAAAAAATCGAGTATGGTATTTAAATCATCTAGGCACTTCTTAGAATTGGAATATGAAGTAGTCCAACTTTTTTTATCTTGAATAGATTTAAGAATTTTTTCAGCTACTTTCGGGTCATCCCAAAACGCAGGCTCAATCGTTAATTTTTCTTCTTCTTCAATTAGGGCTATTTTTTTATCAATGTCAAAGAAACCTCCTTAAAGCATCGAGCCGTAATGTTAAATCTTTTATTTGATCAAGAGAAATCATGTGATAGGTTTATATGGCAAAGGTAATTATAAATTATCTTCGCTATTTTGTTTTTTTAATGTATCCCACACCAAATCGCTCTCATACCCTCTAGATATGCAATATAAAGCAATTTTATGTGTTTTTATTAATTTGTTTTTTTCTTTAATTTCTTTCTTTTTTAAATTAATAATTAATTGAAGGGATTGTAAATATTCTTTATTATTAATTTCCGATAAGGCTTTTTTAATACAATAGGGTGTTATATTTCTTGCTTTAAGTTCGTTTATTATTTTGTTTTTCCCCCATTTTTTAATTCGGAATTTTCCACCTGCATACATTTTTGCAAAACGTTCTTCATTAATATATCCTTCGGAAATTAAATGAGCAATAGTCGACTCTACCTCTTCTTGATGTAATCCCCAGGAATAAAGTTTATCTCTAACTTCCTGTTGGCATCGCTCTTGGTATGCACAGTAATTATATGCTTTTGTAATTATTTGATTTGGAGAAAGGTATTTTTTTGATAATTCCTTCATTGTAAGTCAATATGATGACACTAAAGTTTTATCTCATCATCTTCTTTATTGAAGAACCTATATTCTAAAAAATGGTAAGAAGACATTGGAATTATTCGAATCCATTTTCTGAATTTAAAAAACCATTTTAAGCGAATAGAAAAAATACTTTTGGTAATAAATGCATAAATGTATGGATGAACACACATTTTCAAATATTTCTCATTTTGTTTTTGAATTAGGTAGCGAATATTATTTTCAATATCGTCTATTAAAACAATACTTGCTTTTATTTCTCCTGAACCATCGCATACAGGGCATTTCTCAACTGTTGTAATATTCATTTCCGGACGAACACGTTGGCGGGTAATTTGAACCAATCCAAATTTAGTAGGAGGTAAAATAGTATGTTTAGCCCTATCGTTTTTCATTTCGTCTTTTAACTTATCGAAAAGCGCGCGCCTATTAAGACCACTATGTAAATCAATAAAATCGACTACAATAATGCCACCCATATCGCGTAATCTAAGTTGACGGGCTATTTCGGCTGCAGCTTCTAAGTTAACATCCAATGCATTTTGCTCCTGATTATTCTCAGAATTAGATCTATGACCACTATTTACATCAATTACGTGAAGTGCTTCCGTATGCTCTATAATAAGATAAGCGCCACTTTTAAACGAAACATTTTTTCCAAAAGAAGTTTTTATTTGACGTTCTACTCCAAAATGTTCAAATATGGGAACTTTCCCTTTGTAAAGTTTAACGATATCTTGTAAATCGGGAGAAATTGCTTTTATAAATATTTTTATTTCATCATACAATTTCTGATCATTAACATGAATACTGTTAAAAGAAGCATTTAACAAATCTCTTAAAATAGTAGAAGTTCTATTTAATTCGCCTAATATTTTAACCGGAGCTTTAGAAACAGGAAGCATTTCAACCATACTAGTCCATTTCTTAATAAGATCCTTCATATCGGCATCTAAATCAGCCACCATTTTATTTTCGGCAACAGTGCGAACTATTACTCCAAAATTTTTAGGTTTAATACTTTGGGCTAAGCGTTTTAATCTATTTCGTTCTTCCGGGCTTTTTATTTTTTGAGAGATAGATATTTTTTCACCAAAAGGAACCAGCACCATGTATCTTCCGGCAAAAGATATTTCAGATCCTACGCGAGGACCTTTTGTTGAAATAGGCTCTTTTGCAATTTGAACTAAAATAGGTTGATTAACATGAATTACCGATGATATTTTCCCGTTTTTTTCAATGTCTTTTTCAAGCTGAAAATCATCTAATGTAGAATTCGTAAGCTTGGCTTGTATAGCAAGTTTAGTGAATTTATTTAAAGATAAAACCTGAGAGCCTAAATCAAGATAATGAAGGAATGCATCTTTTTCGTAACCAACATCAATAAAAGCAGCGTTTAATCCGGGAACTACTTTTTTAACTTTTCCCAAATAAACATCGCCTACTGCGTAGCTTTTACCACTCGTATCTTTATTAAGCTCTACCAATCTTTTGTCTTCCATTAACGCAATGGTAACATCAAACTGGTTAGCGTCTATAACTAATTCTTTATTCACAAAATTGTTTTGATTTATTAAATCTCCTCATTTCATTTAATTACACTGGAAATTTAATTATATCAAATAACAATACAATGCTATATAAGCAATTGTATTGTTATTCGAAAATAAATTTAAAACGTAATAAAACTAAAAAGGGTTATTTCTTTTTATGTCTATTCTTTCTTAAACGTTTTTTACGTTTGTGGGTAGCCATTTTATGTCTTTTTCTTTTTTTTCCGCTTGGCATAATATTTCTTTTTTAAAATATTTTTAGTGACTTATTTTTTAACTGAAAATTTATTTCACGTTTTTCTTTACTTCGTTCACAAATGTTTTAGCCGGTTTAAAAGCGGGAATATTATGAGCAGGAATAATAATAGTCGTGTTTTTTGAAATATTTCTACCTGTTTTTTCAGCACGTTTTTTTACGATAAAACTACCAAAACCTCTTAAATATACATTATCGCCTTTTGCTAAAGAAGCTTTTACTGCATTCATAAATGATTCTACAGTTGCCTGTACTGCAACTTTTTCAACTCCTGTTTTTGCAGCAACAGCTGCTACAATTTCTGCTTTTGTCATAACTTCACTTTTTAATTAATATATTTTTATTTTATCCTTTTATCAATTTGGGGTGCAAAGATATAGTTTTTTTGTTGGATTATAAAAATTTATTTACATAATTTTACCAGCAATTATTTTTATATAAATTTGTTTTACAAGATAATATGAATTTTACATCCACTTTAATAAGCTGGTATAACAAGAATAAAAGAGAATTACCATGGAGAAACACAAAGGATCCTTACTATATTTGGCTGTCTGAAATAATTCTTCAACAAACCCGAGTTGAACAAGGACTTCCCTATTATTTATCGTTTATTTCAAATTTTCCAAGCATTTTTAATTTAGCAAAAGCACCTGCCGATAAAGTTATGAAATTGTGGCAAGGTTTGGGTTATTATTCTAGGGCTATTAACTTACATTATACTGCTAAACAAATAGTTGAAGAGTATAATGGAGTATTTCCTAGCAATTTTAATGATATAAAAAAATTAAAAGGAATAGGAGATTATACTGCTTCTGCAATTGCTTCATTTTCATTTAATTTGCCTTATGCCGTGGTCGATGGAAATGTTATTCGTGTTATTTCTCGGGTTTATGGCATACAAAGCGATATTAACACAATAGAAACGAAGTCGTTAATTCAAAAAAAAGCGTCAGAACTTCTTTGTAAAAAAAATCCGGGTATTTTTAATCAGGCAATTATGGAATTTGGAGCACTTCAATGCAAACCACAAAACCCTGATTGTGATAATTGTAGTTTAAATAAAATGTGTTTTGCCTTTAAAAATAATTTAGTTGAACAACTCCCTCTTAATAATGCAAAAATTAAAACCAAAGAAAGGTATTTTAATTATTTAGTTATTAACTCATTAATAAAGAAAAATGAATTTATATACATTCGAAAAAGAAAAATGAATGATATTTGGAAGAATTTATATGATTTCCCTTGTATTGAATATTTAAATAAACCTAAGAAAGAAGAAATAATTAATACAAAAGAATGGAAATCAATCTTTTTAAATAAAAAACACAGCATTATTTCTACTTCAAAAATATATAAACATATTTTAAGTCACCAAATTCTCTATGTTCAATTTTATGAAGTAAATCTAAGCCATCCTTTTTCTAAAATATCTTCCGACTGGAAATTAATAGCAAAAAAAGATTTAAAAAAATATGGTGTTCCCCGAATTATAGAAAAATATTTTCAATAATTTTATAATTATGTGAAATGATTTTGGTTTTTTCTACCTTTGAAAATAAAATTAAACTAAACAAAAAAATAGATATTATGGCAGGAATAAATAAAGTAATATTAATAGGTAATTTAGGAAAAGATCCTGATATACGCTCATTAGATAATGGGGCTAAAGTAGCTTCTTTTTCTCTTGCAACTACTGAATCATTTAAAAATAAAGAAGGTCAGAAAATAGATCAAACGGAATGGCACAATATTGTAATGTGGAGAGGTTTAGCAGAAATTGCAGAAAAATTTTTAAAAAAAGGAAGTCAAATTTATTTAGAAGGGAAAATTAGAACCCGTTCGTGGGACGATAAAGAAGGGAATAAAAGATATACTACCGAAATTATTGCTGATACGTTTACTATGCTCGGTGCAAAAAGAGAAGACTCTTCTTCGCCTGCTGCTGCCCCCAATTCCAATCATGTGGAACCTACGGCGCCTATTACCCCTCAACCCGATGACGATCTTCCATTTTAATTATAAATAAAAAAGCTGTCTCAACTAAACAAAGAGACAGCTTTTTTTTATTACTAATGATGGTTATATTCCTAATGCCATTGCTATTAATTCGGCAATATCATAGTTTTTCACTTCTTCTTCTTTATTCTTGTATTTAATACCATCGGTTAACATGGTCATGCAAAACGGACAAGCAGTTGCTATTATGTTAGCCCCTGTTTGCAATGCTTCTTCTGTTCTTTCAATAAAAATCTCTTTATCCCCAGGTTCTGCTTCTTTAAACATTTGGCCTCCTCCTGCTCCACAACATAAAGCAAAACTTTTATTTCGTTTCATTTCTGTTATTTTCGTTGAAACACGATTTAAAACTTCTCTGGGGGCATCGTATTCATTGTTGCATCGCCCTAAATAACAGGGGTCATGAAACGTAATATGATTATCCTTTAAAATAGAAGAATCTATTTTTAGTTTGTTTTCATTTATTAATTTTTGTAAAAATTGCGTATAATGAATAACCTCATATTTACCTCCTAAATCGGGATAATCGTTCTTAAAAATATTATAGCAATGCGGACAAATAGTGAGTATTTTTTTTATCTCGTAGCGTGTAAATGTCTCAATATTCATGAGTGCTTGCATCTGATAAAGCATTTCGTTGCCGGCTCTACGAGCAGGGTCTCCGGTACACGTTTCTTCTTTACCTAGAACAGCATAACTCACATTTAAATGATGTAATATTTTTGTAAATGCTCTGGCTACTTTTTTATAACGGTCATCAAATGCACCGGCACAACCCACCCAAAAAAGAAATTCCGGTTTTTCTCCCTTAGGAAAAATATCGGCCATTACAGGAATATTAATTGTTTTAGTCTCTTCCATGTTAATTTTTTGTCGTTTTTATTGTTAAATCATTGGCCCATAAAAGTCTATCATCAGGCGAAAACTGCCAGGGAGCTCCATTATTTTGAATATTCGTGAAAATGGTATTTAATCCCGAAGGTGCTGAAGACTCTTCCATTACTAGATACCTCCTCATTTCCATGATCAATATAGGATGATTAATATTGATAGGACATTCATTTGAACACGCATTACAAGTGGTACAAGCCCATAATTCTTCTGTGGAAACATAATCTCTTATTAATGATTTACCGTCTTCATACGATTTATCTTTAACTAAATTAGGCCCTTTTTCTTTCATACGAGCACGTAAATTCATCATTATTTTACGTGGCGAAAGTTTTTTTCCGGTTAAATTAGCCGGACAAACGGAAGTACATCTTCCACATTCAGTACAAGATAAAGAATCTAAATAGGTTTTCCATGTAATATCTTCTGGATCTTTTGCTCCAAAACGTTCAGGAGGAGCATCTGTTGCTGCCGGTGTAGCGTACGCTAAATTCGGATCCATCATTATTTT
>DAOLWT010000077.1:0-9065 GCA_035421345.1 Bacteroidales bacterium | reverse complement strand
GGAGATAAATTTAATTTATTAAATCAAACTATATTCCCAAATACGTCTAAAACCAGCATTATTAATACTCCTTATTTTGATGCAAACGATTATCATATTAGTTTAAATGTATTTAAAGAATATGAAACATCGCAGATTCTAATTAATTATATGCTCGATAATGAAGCAAAAGATGTTATTGCATTAATGGACTATGATACGAAATTCGAACATGGCGATATTTCTTCTTTTATGCGCTATGTTGAAACAAATAATACACAAGCATGGTTCGGTAAAATTAATGTAGATGAAAATTTGGATGCGTTAGATTTATATACCGGTACCAATGTGTTGCTCGATATTATACCAATTAAATATATTAGAGAGGTTAAAAAACAGAAACATTTTAATGTGGCTTTATTTGGTATAGAAAAAGATTTACAATTAGTTGTTTACGATAATGTGGCTTCATTTCCTATCGTAGACGCTAAAGTTTTAGTATTCGATAAAAACAACCAATTGATATTTAGAAAAGGAACCGATCGTTTCGGGAGATCATATATTCAAAACATTTTTAAAGTAGGAGAAGAATATACGATAAAAGTAAAATATGATAATGAAGAAAAATCTTTTTCATTCGTATTTGAGCCCGATATGAAAGGAAATTGCTTACTTTAAAATAAATTTTTTAATTTATCTTACTATTCACCAGACTGTCTTTTTTAAAAGGAGAGGTTTCTATTTTTTTCTGTAATTCTTTAAAATCTAATTTTGGTATTATAAAGGGTGCTATTACTGTAACATAAGGATAAATAAGTGATTTCTTTTTTGTATCTTCCTTAATTAACAAATTTCCGACATTTAACTTGTTAAAAAGCAAGATAATGATACTTATAATAAATGCTATTTTTAATAAACCGAAAAAAGCACCTGTCAGTTTGTTTAAAAAACCCAGCGCTAATAAATTCATTGATTTTTCAAGAATTTTGGCCAAAATAAATATGATGATAACGATGAGTAAAAATGTAATAGCAAAGGATATAATAGGTGCATAAGGCGACGATAAATTTAAATAATCGGAAATAAAATAAGAAAAATGAATGCTCCCATAAACCCCTGCTAATATGGCAACTAATGAGGCTATTTCAATAACCAGCCCTTTTTTAAAACCAATAATAATTCCCCATAATAAAGGGATGGCAATAATAATATCCAAATAATTCATAACGGAAAGTTTAGGTTAATTAGAATTAAATTCTCTTATATATTTTGATTTTCGTTTAAATGAAAAACAATAATGCTAAATTATGAAATCATTTTCCTAATTTATCTTCTTTATTGAAAGGATATTAACCGGTTTCTGTTAACATTTATTTATAATATATATGGCGTATTCTATAAAAAAATTAAAACTTTGCAATGGAATACATCGCAAGAAATATTGATAAATGACAGTTTTTTTTATTATTCCCGTATTATCTTTTCTCTACT
The DNA here is from genome assembly GCA_035421345.1 of Bacteroidales bacterium. Taxonomy (GTDB): domain Bacteria; phylum Bacteroidota; class Bacteroidia; order Bacteroidales; family CG2-30-32-10; genus DAOLWT01. The sequence continues at coordinate 7,595 of DAOLWT010000077.1, read as the reverse complement.
TTCTTCTTCCTAAAAAAGTACTGACATGGTATAATTTAATATTAACAGCTCTACTGGTTGGTATTAGTAGTTTCTTGGCTATTCCGGTAATTATAGACAAAACAGTTTTTGAAGGAAGTTCTATTTTTACTTTATGGGGAAGCCCTATCTCGGTAAGCATTGATTTATTATCGGCATTTTTTATAATGGTTATCAATATTACCGTGTTAACCGGTGCTTGGTTTGCTATAGCATATATGCGTTTGTACCAACAATATTCGAAAGTTAATTTCTCTTTGCATTTTTTCTTTTTCTTTTGGTTATTCTATTCCATGCTTATGGTATGTATGTTTCCCAATGTTATTTCCTTTTTAGTTGCATGGGAGATTATGTCTATTTCTTCCTTTGTATTGGTAATTTTCGAGCATAAGAAAAAGGAAGTCTTAAAAGCAGGAATTAATTATTTGGTGCAAATGCACATAGGGGCTCTATTATTAATGGTGGCTTTTATTTTAATTTATAATTATACCGGCAATTATACTTGGAATGGCTTGTCGACTTATTTTTCTCAAAATGAAAATATCCCAATTTTCCTGTTATTTTTTATTGGATTTGGAATTAAAGCCGGATTTGTTCCTTTTCATACATGGTTACCTCATGCCCATCCTGCTGCACCTACGCATATTTCGGGAATTATGTCGGGGGTTATGATAAAAATGGGAATATACGGCATACTAAGGGTTTTACTTCATATACAAGCTAATTTCCTTGAAATAGGAATTATAATTCTTATTATTTCAGCTATTTCGGGAATTGCAGGAGTAGGAACGGCGATTATTCAGCACGATTTAAAAAAATTATTAGCATACCATAGTATTGAAAACATTGGAATTATCGGTATTGGGATTGGTGTTGGAATGATAGGAATAGCAAGCGAAAACAATTTAATTACCATGCTTGGTTTTGGTGGAGGTATTTTACATGTTTTAAATCATTCGCTTTTTAAATCGTTGTTATTTTATACAACTGGTTCGGTATATATGAATACACATACCCGAACCATAGATCATCTGGGAGGGCTCATTAAAAAAATGCCACATACCGCTGTTCTGTTTTTAGTTGCTTCTATTGCTATTTGCGGACTTCCTCCATTAAATGGATTTGTATCGGAATTTCTTATTTACAATAGTTTTGCTGAAAGTATGATATCCTTATCAATAGGACTAAAAATTTTAATGATGTTTGCTATGCTCTCGTTAGCCGTTATTGGAGGCTTAGCTATATTTTGTTTCACCAAAGCTTTTGGGATTACGTTTTTAGGGACCGCCCGAAAAATAAATTTGGAAACAGTACAAGAAGTTAATTGGTTTACGTTAATTCCGCAGTATTTTATTTTAATACTTATTTTCGCTATTGGATTATTCCCTCAATACGGTTTAAATTTAATTTTCGACTTATCCGGATTATTTGCACATCAATCGTTTGTAGTGCCTAATCGTACTATTTCTACTATCTCTTCTATTAGCCTATATTCTTTTCTATTTATTGGAATAACGATTCTTATTTATGTTTTAAGAAGTATTTCAAATCGAAAGAAACCAATTGAAACAGCTCCCACATGGGGATGTGCATATAATGGAAGTGCCAAAAACCTACAATATACTGCTTCATCATATGCAGAAAATTATGCACATGATATGGATAAACTCTTGAATCAAAAAACACATTACAAGAAAATTAAAGAAGAAGATATTTTTCCGCAAGAAAGAACGTATGAAACGCATTCAGAAAGCGTAATAGAGGAAAAACTGTATATTCGTATTTCCAATAGGTTACAGCGAATTTTTAATCGGTTCGCTTTTGTTCAAACCGGAAAAACACAACATTATATTATGTATATGTTTGTATTATTAATCGTACTGATTATATTAACTATTTTTAATGTAATATGAAAGGACTAGGTTTTATCATAATATTTTTGTCGAGCTTTTTCTTTCTCGGAATTATTACCCGTGTAAAGAGTATTGCCTCTGGCAGAAAAGGCCCCGGTCTATTTCAGCCTATGTGGGATATTTTCCGCTTATTAAAGAAAGGCACTATTTATAGCTCTACCACCTCGTTTATATTTAAAATAGCTCCTATAATATATTTTGCTACCATCCTTTCTGCTTCTTTTTTGTTACCATTTCATAACGAACCAGGTTTGCTGTCGTTTCAAGGCGATTTTATTGCATTTAGTTATATGTTAGCACTCGGAAAATTTTTTATGATAATTGCTGCATTGGATACAGGAAGTGCGTTCCAAGGTATGGGTGCCAGCAGAGAAGCCTTGTATTCATTGTTGGTAGAGCCTGCATTTTTTATTTTATTTGCCTCATTTGCTATGTTTACTGGATATACTTCTTTTTATGAAATATATAACTCCATTTATTTTGCATCATATATAGCTATTTTCGCAGGGGTTTTAGCAGCGTATAATTTGTTTCAAATAATTATGATAGAGAACAGCAGAGTTCCGTACGATGATCCGAAAACACATTTGGAACTTACCATGATTCATGAAGTAATGGTACTCGACAACAGCGGATTTGATTTGGCTCTGATTCAATTTGCTTCTTCACTAAAATTCGTAATTTTCGGAACCTTAATCAGTAATTTCTTTTTTACCCCCGATTTATCAGTATATATGGGAATTTTGATATTTATCGTTATCCAATTTTTATTTGCGGTTATCGTTGGAATTGCAGAATCATTCAGAGCCAGACACAAATTAAGAAATAATAACAAAGCAATCGTTATCTTAACACCCATTTCTATATTAATATTTTTAAGTATGCTAATGCTTATTACTAATCAGATATAAATAAATGAGTAATCTATTAATCATATTATTTTTAATAACCTTATTTTATATAGCTATCTCCGGACGTTTGTTTGTTTGCATAAACTTGTTAATTGTTCAGGGACTCATCCTTTTTGGGGTAGCTTTTCTTTCACTTACAGAAATTAATATTATTAATTTATTGGTTGTTTTAACAGAAACGCTGCTATTTAAAGCAATTATTCTCCCGTATTATATAAAAAGAATTGTAACGAAAAATAAAATTAAACGACAGGTTTCTCCTTTTATGTCGGGGTTCTCCTCGCTACTAACCGTTTCCTTGTTAATTTTGTTGAGTTTTATTTTGGGGATGTATTTAAAAAACGATCAACTGAAACTAATTTATTTAACGGTCGCTTTTTCGAGCATTTTAACAGGATTATTATTAATTGTATCGCGAAAAGAAATAATTCAACATATTATTGGATATATTATTTTAGAAAATGGAGTCGTGCTGCTTTCATTCTCTTTAGGTAATGAAACCCCTATGGCTGTGAATGCAGGAATACTCCTCGATATATTAATTAGTATTTTACTGTTCGGACTATTTATGAATAGGTTGTCCAAAACATATAAGGATTTAGATATTGATCAACTGAATAAATTAGCTGATTAAAAAAGGAGTTAATAAAAAATGGAATTAATCATATATATAATTGCAGTTTTTGGTCTTGCCGCATTTGTTTATTTTGTAAGAAATAAAAAAGCTCATTATATCGCAGCTATTTTATTCTGCTGTGTACAACTTACTTTAAACTATTTGATTATTGTTGATAGAAATGTTTTTTTAGAATATTTTTTTAAATCGGATGCGCTTTCAATTATTTTTATCTCAATATTAACAATTACAGGCATTACAACGATTATAAATAGTTTTGTCTATTTTGAGAATAGAAAAGATAATTATTTTCGCCGTGGAATTTATCTAGCATCCCTTTTTGTTCTTTTTGCTTGTATGACTGGTGTTTTTTTATCGGATAACATAAATATTTTATGGATTTTAGCGGAAGCAACCACCCTTTGTATTTCGTTATTAATCTATCACGATAGAAATGAAGAAGCATTAGAAGCTACTTGGAAATATTTCTTTGTGTCAACAATTGGACTTTCATTTTCCTTTATCGGAATTCTATTACTAAATGCCGCTACCAATGTTACCGGATTTTCTTCATTAACATTTTCATCTTTAATGGCGGAAGAAATTTTAATTACCAATCAGTTTTTATTTCAAATTTCTTTTTTATTAATTATTATCGGATTTAGTGTTAAAATGGAAGCCTTTCCTTTACACACGGTATGTATCGATGCGATTAGCGTTGCCCCAGGCCCTGTTAGTGCAATTATTTCTTCTTCTTTAATGAATGTAGGCTTTGTTTCGATGTTTCGATTTTATCAAATTTTTGCTAATACATCATTGTATCCATGGATGAATCATGTACTCCTAATTATAGGTGTGCTTTCGCTTTTAATAGCAACCGTATATATGTTAAAAGTCGATAATTATAAACGCTTAATTGCTTATTCGAGTATTGAACACATGGGATTGGTTACTCTTGGCGTTGCGGTTGGTGGTTTTGCTTTTTATGCGGTCATTTTACATTTAATTATTCATTCGTTTACGAAAGCAAGTATTTTATATCAAACTTCCCAGTTTGTCAGAATTTTTAAAACAAAAAATATAGAAGGAACCGGCGGATACTTTGAAATGAGTCCACTAGGAGGGGTTATAATGATATTTCTTTTTCTCATCATTATGGGAATTCCTCCATCAGGCTTGTTCTTTACCAAGTTAATGATATTTCAATCATTAATCGCTTCCGGTTATTTATGGTTGGTAATTATTATCCTTCTTTTACTTGTTTTTATTTTATGGTCTTTTGGAAAAAGTATATTCCATATTTTGTTTCTGAAAATTCCGGAATCTATAAAAGAGAATAAGGTTAAAATAAATAATTGGGAACATGTTCCTCAGCTATTTTTGCTATTAATAGCGCTTTATATAGGAATAAATCCACCTGATTTTTTATCAACCTTAATTAATGAAGCTATACAATATTTACCAAAATAATCGCATGAATTATTGTAATATAAAAAACGGACAAACAATACCTTTCAACACTATTCCGGTGATGGAATATCCGTTATTTAGAAAACAAATTATTCAGTTACTAGAAAATAAGGATTGTCATTGTTTGAATTATTTCGGATATCCGCAAAAAGGAAATCAACTACAATTAATATGTTGTATCGGAAACGATACCACATCGGAGATTTATGTATTCTCGTTTTTGCATGATTTAAATGCACACTCAATATTGGATTCTGTTACACAAGAATATTTCGGAATGCATATTTTTGAACGTGAAATAAGCGAAAAATTCGGAATTGAATTTGCAGATCATCCATGGAATAAGCCGGTACGTTATCCTTTCGATCGATTTGATAAATCCTCGAATTTTAAAAATTATCCGTTTTACCATATAGAAAGCACCGAATTACATGAGGTCGGTGTAGGGCCTATTCATGCCGGTATTATTGAACCAGGACATTTTCGTTTTATTTGTAATGGTGAAAAAGTGTTGCACCTCGAAATTCATCAAGGTTACCAACATAGAGGCATAGAATCATTATTTTTACAGAAAAAAAGCCTCCTCGAAAGAACTATTCTGGCGGAGAGTATTGCCGGCGATAGTGTTGCTGCCAATACAACCGCTTTTTCCATGTTAATGGAATCGATGGGGAATATTCCTATTTCTAAACAGTCATCGCTTATTCGAACCATTGCCATTGAGTTAGAAAGGGCTGCAATTCATACCGGAGACTTAAGTGCATTATGTACCGATATTGCATACCAGGAAGGAAGTGCTGTTTTGCAAGGCTTAAGAACAATTTTAATCAATACTTTTTTAATATGGAATGGAAATCGTTTTGCTAGAAGATTAATACGTGTAGGCGCTAATCCTTTTCCAATTAATGAACAAATAAAAAATGCAATATTAAAAAATCTCGAAAAATTTGAATTTCAGTTTAATGAAATGTCAAATTATATGTTTAATGACCCCGGCGTTCTTGCCCGATTTGAGGATACTGGCGTAGTTACAAATGAACAAGCCCAAAAAATGCAACTTGTCGGAATGGCTGCCAGAACATGCGGAATACCGAGAGATATTAGAAAATCACATCCGTACGAAACATTTAAAGAAATTAAACATACCCCAATTTGTCTGGAAACAGGTGATGTTTTTGCAAGAGCAATGTTACGAAGATTAGAAGTAACACAATCATTGCAATATATCCGAACATTATTAAAAGAAAATGAGCAAGAAGAAATCAGTAGAAGAAACGAAATTAAACTACAAGCAAATGTTTTTTCTATTGCTATTACCGAAGGATGGAGGGGGGAACACTGCCATTGTGCGATTACCGACCAAAATGGAGAATTAAGTGCATATAAAATAAAAGATCCTTCTTTGCACAACTGGATGGGGTTAGCTTTAGCAGTTAGGAATAATGATATATCCGATTTTCCGGTATGCAATAAAAGTTTCGATTTGTCGTATTGCGGTTACGACTTATAAATAAAAAAATAAAAAATGTTCGACATTTTAAAAATAATAAAACATCAAGGGAAGCAATATATTCCGGATCCTACCAAGTTTGTATTGCCGGAACAGCATGCTGGCAAACCAATTATAAACATAAAAGAATGTAAAAATAATTGCAGTTTATGTAAAGAAATTTGTCCGGTGAATGCCATTACATTACTTCCAATTAGCTTAAATATGGGAAGCTGTGTTTTTTGCAGTGAATGTGAAAACATTTGCCCGGTGCAAAAAATTAAGTTTACCTCCGACTATAAAATAGCTTCCAATAACAGCGATTGTTTAATTATTCAAGAAGGAACCGAACAAGAAATAAAATTCGACGCTTCATTTATTCGCAAAGAAATAAAAAGATGTTTCGGTAAATCGTTAAAGTTACGCTTGGTTTCTGCAGGAAGTTGTAATGGATGCGAACTAGAGTTAAATGCAGCCGGAAATGTAAATTTTGATATGGGTCGATATGGTATCGAATTCTTAGCATCTCCGCGTCATTGCGATGGTGTAGTGGTAACCGGTCCTATTGTGGAAAACAGCATCGATGCATTAAAAAGCACATTTGAAGCCATTCCCCAACCTAAAATAGTAATACTGGCAGGTTCTTGTGCTATAAGTGGTGGCATATTGAATGGCAGTAAAGCGATAAATAGGGAATTCTTAAAAAGGCAGAAACCCGATCTATTAATACCGGGTTGTCCTCCACACCCATTAACTTTTATAAACGGAATCCTACATCTTATAAAATAAAAAACGGAGGTTTATATTCCTCCGCTTTTATGTTTTATATTTTCCCGTTTATACCGAATGCATATATGTAATAGTCCAATAAATTGTATAATAACATATGTTATCGGCATAACCATTGTAAAATTTAAAATATCCTTTGGACTACTTTAAATTTTCAATCTATCTTAATTATTCCAAACTCGCAGATAATTTACCGATTAGAACACCATGTTTTTTAATCAACGTTAAGAATGGCATTCAGGAAATTTTGATACAAAACAAGGTTCTGATTTGTGCAGACAGCTTGTGTTAAGAAAACGCAATATAAGAATTCAATTTTTCTGAAATGAAGAGTTTCGGTTTCGGGGAGAAAACAGAACCGTAGTTTTGAAGAAATTTCCTGACAGCCT
>DAOLWT010000076.1:0-9205 GCA_035421345.1 Bacteroidales bacterium | reverse complement strand
ATAAAACTCTTCCGTCCATTTATAGTAACTGTCATTAATAAAATAACCGGTTTGAGCTAAAATCGATTTCATATCGTTTACAAATTCAAACTTTCGAGCGGGCTTATTATAATAAACATATTGGTATTTATTATTTTTAAATTGATCGAAATGCGATTGCCCCCATCCTCTTTTCCCGTTAATATATTGAAATGAACTTTCTTCCCACTTATATCCTCCTAAAACAGTGTCGCTTGATGCTACACGCCAAAAATAAACAATACTGTCTTGTGTAATTGGGAAAGAGGGCTTATATGTTACAACACCTCCCAAATGATTCACAATATGAGATATTTTAATAGGACTATTGAATGAATCGCAGGTATCTATTTCGAAAATATAATTTTTAGATGTAGCAAACGGATTTCCTGTAGATGCTTTAAGTGTTATATTTAGTGATGGTACAATTGCATATTGATAAGGATAAATAGGAGAGATGTCGTTTGAGGTAATAAATAATGTTGCTGTTGTTGAATTATTTGTTTCAAAAATTTCATTTATTTTATTAAAATAATCCAAATGTATAGTAAACGTGTTTAATCCAATTCCTTTTGCCAAATCTACCGGAAATTTTACGTGAATGGTATCTTTATAAATTGTTGCAGGAACTATTAAAACCGAATCGATTGAAGTGCCATCGGGGAAAACTCTTTTTACGCTTACAACAAACGAATCAATAATTGCTTTCCCAATATTTTTACTAATAATATGAATATTAAAAATAGAATCATTGGAAGTAATATTTTTAGGAGAAAAATAAATATCGGGTTGTGTAATAGTATAATCCGGTTTTAAAAAATAATTTAACTTAATAGCAGGATCTCCATGAAGCGTCATTTCATAAGCAGTAGATTTAGCATAAAAACTGGAGTTGGGTTTCCCTGCAATTGTATCTATGGTGAGTTGAATACATTTTCCTATTGTACCACCATATTCATAAACCCCCATATTTTTATATAAATTTCTTGAATAATAATCCAAATAGGAGGTAAGTCCTTTAGCAATAGCTGCGATATATCCAATAGATCCTTTTTCTTTAATAAGAACAAACTCTTCACTGGAACTTTTTAAATCATTATAAAGATCCCCAGCTAAACATGAATTTGCTAAAATTAATGGATATTTCCCTTTATTATTGTATGCCGATGGATAGTCTGTACTCATATCAAAACCAATCCCTGCACCATGTCCAAAAAAGGTCATAAGCGAAACGCCATTATTTATTATATATTTTAAAGAATCGGATAAATTAAATTCCATGGGATCTGTAGAGCTTTTTAAAAAAGTTCTTACATACCCTCCAAAATAAGGTCCTTCAATTGTATTTTTATATCCGTTTAAATAACTGGCCAGAACATTCTGTTGATAAATATCGCTACCGCCTCCAAAATGAAGTACATTTTTCATCCATTCTTGCGAAGTACCGCTTTGTGCAAGTGATTGTGCATACTCATATTCTATCACTTTATTTCGATAAATTTCCACATCCAACTTGTTCCTAGCTGCTAATCTTCCAGTTGGAACCCATTGTTTATTGGTTGTATCTAATTTGGTAAATAAAACATCTGAAGGAGGCAAACCAAATCCGGGAATAAGGGTGTTTTGGTAAACGGAAGCATTTTTACGATAGCACTTGGAAGCATTTGATTCGGCTGCTCGGTACCCTTTTCCAATAAGGAATAGATTTTTAGGCGGACTAGCAAAAAAATCGTAAGCAAAATGGACAAAGTTTTTTATGGCAAGTGGGTTTTTACGAATTCCATAACAAAATTGATCATAAAGTTCGTTTATGTCTACTACTAAAGGTTTGTAGCTTCCTCCATTGGGTGTTTCTCTATATGTTTTATACGCATTGGCTTCACTTAATAAATTTACGTGGGTTACAATTAAATAATCTGATTGAAGTATAGATGCATCGGTATAATCTTTAAATTTAGCATAGTTTGAAGCATCGTAAGAAACAGGAACAATACGGCTAATGTTTTTTATTTGCCCATCAGAAGTTAGAAAACAATTTTTTTCGGAGGCACTATTGGGTACTAGTACCTTAAAAATGTTGTTATTTCTGCTTACTTTAATTCTTTTATGGTTTGTTAAATCATAAAATCGAACGGTATCACTTGCTTTAGCTCCAAAATTAGTTATTCTTAAATATGATTTAGTTTGACCTTGAGCATCGGGTACATATAAAGTATAATTACTGTCATTTTCAAGAGTTAGTGTATGAGGGTATTTTATATTGATATACGCCAAGGTGTTATAATCAGCAGCACACCCTAAGTCATTAATGGCTGAAAAAACAAATGAAGTTGTATTAGATCCTAAGGATGAAGCAGGGACTATTTTTGAATATTTTTTTGAGTAATATGCTTCCAGTGTATCATTATAAGTTATACCGGCAAAGGTAATGTTTACATGATGATCTCTTTTTAAGTTTAAATAATCAGAAGCACCAATAAGTTTAAATTCAACGGAAGCATTTCCCGGTAAATAGGCATTTTGTGTAGGTATGTTTTTGGTAATAGAAGGAGTGCCGGTTATTGAAAACCCATTATCAAACCAACCTTCGCTTTTAACATATTCTGGATCGGTAATATCATAGCTATCGGTTGCTCCAAAAAAATACTTGTTTGTATAATCTACTCTTGAATTTCTATAAAAAAAGGGAGCTACACTATAGGAAGAATAGGTAGTATCATTTTCCGGAAGCAATCGGTATGTGCTAAGTGCATTCGGATTAATAGTAAGATAATAAATCGCCGTATCGTTAAACATGCTGTAATTCGGATTTGGATGATCGGCAGGAATATCGTATAAATAAGAATCGTACCATCCATCGTTTTTCATTCCATAGAATTCAATAAAATCAGTGTTGTTAAATTTTCCGTCGCTTTCTCCTTTTACATAAATATATTGAGGTTCCCCTCTGCCAAAAAGTTGAATGTTTTTTGGGTTAAGGGTAGTCATTTCAATTCCTGCTTTTGCTAAAGTAGCAGAATCAATACGGTAAACGCCGTTATTGACAATAAAAATCCGAAAATAAGGTTGGTTATAATTAATCCATTCGTTCCCGTATGGTTGTGCGTATGAACAGAAAAAAGTGAGTGCTAAAAATAATGTGTAAATGTATTTTCTCATAGGCTGATTTTAAATATCACTTTCTTCAACACTTCTTACTTTTTTTGTAATATTAAATTTCAAGGAAAAAATGTTCGAATAAATTGCAATGGACTTATTACCAATATCGGTATATGCATAATCCAGGCAGAAATTATCTTTAATTTTTATACCAATACCCATATTGGGTTGAAATGTTTTTATTTTTTTCCCTGTCATATTTGTTTCATTTTGAATGTTTCCTATCCCTCCTCTTACAAATACAATCTTTTTATATGAAAACTCAACTCCAAAATGAGGATCTGCGCTATTGTAATGATTTTTTAATAAAACATTTCTTTGTTTGTCAAAAGCAAAATCAATATCTAAAACAGGAAGTGCGGTGAAGTTCTGTGATATTGTAAATTCTCTTCCTACAGAAACAATAAATTTGGGTAAGGTTATTTCCAACGAATTTTCAGGAATCTCATTATTGGTAAGCGTAAATACTTCTTTCATTTTATCCGTTAAATCATAACTCCATGCGTTAAAAGTAGAAGTAACATCACGAGCCATAACACCTAATATCCATTTATTGTAATTATATTGAGCCCCTACATCTAATCCGAAACCCCATGAATGAGCAAAATCACCTACTTTTCGATGTATAATTTTTGCATTAGCCCCTAATCTTAATTTTTCTTTGTAAGTTCTTGCATACGAAAAAAGAAAAGCATAATCTGCTGCTGAAAAGGTGGTTATTTTATCATAATCAATGTTTCCTTCTGCATCTATAAGCTCTGTTGTATTCGGTATATCGTCTACTCCAAAACGGATAAATGAAAAACCACCTACACTTGATTCATCAATTCGGGAAGCGATAGAAGCATAATCATATTTAGCAATTCCTGCAAAATATTCGGAATGCATTAATCCTATTTGAATATTCGATTTAATAAAATTGAGCCCCGCCGGATTCCAATATCCAGCTGTAACATCATCTACAATAGAAATATTCGAATTCGACATCCCGATTGCTCTGGCTCCAACTCCAATAGATAAAAATTCATTGCTGTATTTAGGTGCTTGGGCACTTAAAGTATAAGAGCAAAGAAGTATAAAAGCGAAAATATTTATTTTCTTAGTAAGTAGATTCATTTTCAATCAAATTTTTATTGGTTGAAATATAACGTATAAACAAACGTAATAGTATTAATAACTTATAAAAGTACAACATTTTATTCAAAATCAAAATAAAATTATGTGGAAATCCCCAATTTTAAAAACAATTTTAACAATTAGATTATACCAATTGTAAATTTAAAATAGTCCAAAGGATATTTTAAATTATACAATGGTAATGCCGATGACATATATGTTATGGTTCAATTTATTGGACTATTACATATATGCAATCGGTATTAAACAGATAGTTGCTAGATAGAAATTCTTTGAAAAATGAATAATATGTGGCTTAAATCGGTAAATATAAAGCTTAAAGTAGTCGTAAATGAATAAAGATGAAACTTAAGCTATTTTTTAGAACGATAATCATTAATAAATTTATTATTAATTTTTGTTATTTATTGTATTTAAATATGTAATTTTAACTGATTTAATGATGTCATGACATTTTCAAAAAATATTCAATAACCCCCCCCAAAATATACAATATGAAAAAAAATTACACCCTTAAAACAGCTATACTCGTATGCTGTTATTTTTCATTTCTTGTAAATGCGATGTCGCAAAAATGGGTTAATATAAGCGAAAAAGGAAAAACTAAAACAGAAATAAGCCTTATTTCTTCATTAGAAAATGAAATTATTGTTGAATTTTCTGTTAATGAATATAAGTTTACCGAAGTTTTATTATCAACAGGCAAAGCAATTAATCCTATTATTCATAGTGGAACACCACTATTAGATAAGGGGGCTCCCAATGTTCAAAAACTAGCTAAATCAATTATTATTCCCGATAAAGAGGAAATGCAAGCAGAAGTGCTTTCTGCCGATTATATTGAAATAAATAATATAGATATGGCCCCTTCAAAAGGTAGTTTTAACAGAACAATTAATCCCGAATCAGTAGCTTATACGTATGATGAAAACTATGAGCAAAATACATTTTTTCCTGGGAAACTGGTTTCTCTTGGCGACGCTTTTATATTAAAAAATTTTAGAGGACAAACAATTTACACCTATCCTTTACAATATAATCCGGTAACAAAAATATTAAGGGTTTACAAAAGCATTAAAGTTAAAATTACAAGCACCGAAACAGACGGAATTAACCAGATAGCCAGAGATAGTGAACCGGAACAAATAGATATGGATTTTGAAAAGACTTATGAAAACCTTTTTTTAAATTATGATAAAACACGTTATACCCCTATCAGCGAAACCGGTAAAATGCTTATTATTTCACATGCAAATTATATTTCTACTATGCAATCTTTTGTTGCTTGGAAAAAATTAAAAGGAATCCCAACTGAAATGGTCGATATTGCTTCTATTGGAAATACGACAACAGCAATTACAAATTATATAAAAAATTATTATTCTACCACAAGTGATAAAACATTAAAATTTGTATTATTAGTGGGCGATTATGCGCAAATTACATCACCTCAAGTCTCCGAGCCTGGCTATGCATCTAATAAAGGCCCAGCTGATATTACATATGGGTATACCGAAGGGACTGACCATTACGCAGAAGTTTTTGTAGGTAGGTTTTCTTGTGAAACAGTCGCCGATGCCCAAACACAAATCGACAGAACGATTAATTATGAACGAAACCTTAAAACTACTGATACCTGGATAAATAAAGGATTAGTGGTAGGTTCTAACGATTTAACTGAAACAAACTATAATGGCGAATACGATTGGGACCACCTACGAAATAAAATAAGAGCCGATATGCTAGCTTCTACTTATACCAGTGTTGCCGAAATGTATGATGGTAGTCAAGGTGGTGGTGATGCTTCCGGTAACCCTACCGCATCGATGGTTTCTGCTAGTATAAATGAAGGTATAGGAAACTTTGTATATAGCGGACATGCCGAATGGAATTCATTGTTAGCATCAGGGTTTTCTACTACCAATGCTTCTGCTTTAACCAATGTGGGTAAGCTTCCTCATATTTGGGTACTTGGGTGTAATCCCGGACAGTTCCAAGACCATAAATGTTTAGCAGAATGTCTTTTGCGTGCCCAAAGCAATAACAACCCTACAGGTGCAATAACAGCCTATATGTCTTCTATATCGCAAATGTGGGACCCCCCATATGCCCAACAAATAGAAATGATAGATATTTTAAGCGGACAGTTTCCTTCGAATTATAAAATAACCGCCGGCGGACTTGCTAATAACAGTTGTGTGAAAATGATTGAATTATTCCCTACTACGCAAGGAGGCGAATTTACTGCCGATACATGGATTCTTTTCGGAGACCCTTCGGTGGTTGTTTTTACCGATAACCCTACGGCAATGACAGTTACTCATGAATCTTCTATAACTAAAGGTGCTACCGAATTCGTTGTGAATTGTAATGTTGCCAATGCTTTAATTTCATTAACAGTGGGTGGTGAAATATTAGCTACCGCATATTCGAACGGCGGTGCCAACACCATCACTTTTGGTGCGCCTCTTAATACAACAAGTGCAAGCATGCAAGTTACCGTTACTGCTCAAAATAAAGTTACCTATTTAGCAGATGTTTCCATCTTAAATACTTCCGTAAATAACATGACAGAAAATAATAATGCCGATATATATTTGAACCCACTTACCAATAATATCCACATTAATTTGGATGAAAATATATTCAATGGAACTATTTATGATATATCAGGAAGAGCAGTATTGAAATTTAAAAATACCAATACAGTAAATATTTCTTCTTTGGAGAATGGGGTGTATCTTTTTAATGTAATGGCTGAGGATACATTCATTTCTAAGAAAATGCTTTATGTGAAAAAAGATAATTAATTCGAATGAAAAAATATGTATTAAGTTTTTGTATTTTATTTTTTTTTATCTCTTCTTTGGCACAGAAAGGATGGCGAAAAAATGAAATGGAAGTGAAAGTTTTCCTTATTAGTACGAATGATGCTAGAACACTTTCCGACTTGCATTTAACAGGCGATGTTTATTCAAATGCCGGATATGCGTTAATGTATGTTACTCCGGCGGAACTTGAAAAAATTAAAACGACAGAACTCAAATATGAAATTTTAAAAGATAATCTGAACGATTATTATTCGAATTTTTGGTTGGGGAAAGCCGAATCTTATCATACCTATGAACAGATTATTGCGTTGATGGATAGTTTATCTACGGCCGTTCCGTCTATCTGCAAAAAAGTAGTTATCGGCTCAACCGCAACAGGCAAAGAACTTTCGTATTTAAAAATAAGCGATAATGTGAATGTAGACGAGAGCGAAGCAGAAGTTGCCTTTACTGGAGGTATTCATGGCGATGAACTCGGTGGCCCCGAAAATTTAATTCGCTTTGCACGATATATTTGTAAAAGCTATGGAACTAATACCGAGATAACAAATTTAATTAACAACAGGGAAATATTTATTTATTCCATGGTTAACCCTTATGGTAGAATTAACACCACGCGTTATAACTCGAATGGGGTTGATTGTAATCGTGATTTCGGTTATATGGGAAATAATGGAACTACTGCGTATGCTGAAATAGAAACCAAAAAGATACGCGATTTCATGTATGATAATCAATTTACCATTCATGTTACTTTTCATAGCGGTATCGAAGAATTACTTTTTCCTTGGTGTTACCGCTCAACCAATGCTCCCAACTATTCAGTAGTTCGGAATTTATGTCAAACATATGCCACTGCTTCAGGGTATTCGTCATTACCTTATTTACAGTCGTATGCCGACTATCCAACGAATGGAGAATTAATAGATGGAAGCTACGGAATTAATGGAGCCGAAAGTATTACAATGGAAATATCTACTAACAAACAACCAACAGATATTGCAGGGTATTATCAAAAAAATGTAAACCCAATGCTTGCTATGATTAAAAATGCCGGATATGGGTTGGAAGGATTAATAACCGATAGTGTTACCGGAAAACCTATTGCTGCAGCCGTTTTTGTAAATAATTATTTCCCCGTTTATTCCGATACCCTTGTTGGCGATTATCATAAATATGTTCTTGCAGGAACATACGCTGTTAAAGTAGTTGCAAATGGTTACCAAACACGAACAATTACCGGACTTACCGTTTCTTCAGCTAGTTCAACAGTTACCAATATAAAAATGAAACCGGCAAATGGTAGCTATATTTATAAAGTAGTTGCAATGAACATTCCTAATAATAACACTGCTGATGAAGGAAATACGCCAGCTGTAATTGGAGCCCCCGATAACATAAATTATTCCATTGGAAAGAATGGGTGGATTATTGTTGATATGTTAAGGCCTATAAATAATATAACAGGAAACGATTTTAGCGTATTTGAAGGCGATGCTTCTCCTGAGAGTTATACTTGCTATGCTTCGCAATCAATGGATGGTCCGTGGACATCGTTAGGAACAGGAACAGGAACAAAAGAGTTCGACCTTTCTACATTAAACAAAGCTCGCTTTATTAAAATTGTTGATGATAATGATGGTACAGCTACAGTGGCCGATGCTGGGTTCGATCTCGATGCCATTCAGGTGTTAGGACAAACAGTACCTATTTTTTCAAACGAAAAAGAAAACAGTTTAGCTGCTCAAATATTCCCAAATCCTTTTAATGCAGAGGTTAATATAGAATATTTAATAAACCACACATCGAAAGTATATATTACGTTTTATAATGTAATTGGAGAAAACGTTTTGCAGGTAACAGAAGAAAATAATGGTTTGGGAAAATCTACTATAAACATGAATACCGCTAAACTTAAAAACGGAATTTATAATTGTGTAATTCGTACCGATAACCAAACTATTAGCCCTGTTTCAAAAATTATAGTGAAGCAATAGAAAGAATAATACCGATTGCATAGATGTAATAGTCAAATAAATTGTACTATTACATTTATGTTA